>JBATTM010000270.1:0-1504 GCA_049670545.1 Polyangiales bacterium | reverse complement strand
ATTTTCGGGTAATAGCCTGGCGGTCAGGCAGCGGCAAATAGCCTTGAGGCAACAAGCGATTGTCTTTGGCCTGGGCGCAGATGGAAAGGAAACTTGTGGTCAGGCTCCAGCCGGGATAGTACGCATAAGGATCATCATCGGGCTGCAGTTGGGTGCCACATTGATCTACCGGTATAAGCTTGGTAGCAGGCTGACCCGGCACCTCGGGCTTGATCGGGTAGCCCTTGGGTGGTGACATCACCAGCTCCTGATAAATCTGTGCCTGATCCTGTCGGCTGATGGCGTTTGGCCCGGTATCAAAGTGAGGCTGAAAAGCCAGGCGCTGATCGTTTGCCTTGCACTCATTATCCCACCAAAGCTCACCATCTATGGGTTCACCGTCTGCAGGGTTGACCCCATCGTCCATAATCACGCCCGCACCATTGCTGACACCGGAACCCCACAGGGTATTTCCTTGAGCATCCAGCACTTTGAATTCGACAAAAGCGCGTCTGAAGCTCACTCCGGAAGGAAATTTGTGACCAACTCCGTTTTCGACACGGACGGTTGCCACTAATTGGTCGTCCTTCAACTGCGCCGACTGCACTGCAATCGTCGCCGTTCTCTTCCTGGCATAGATCTGCATGTGCTTTAACGTTCTATCAATGTAGGGGACATTGATAGTGGTATGGGTCGGGTCCGGGCTCATGTAGCCCTTTGCGTCCCTTGGAATACCCAATACATTCGGGTGTTGCTTGGCCATGGACATGAAAAATACGTTCAGCCCCACCAATGTATGCCGGGCAAAACCGCTGCGCCGCTCGAGATCAATTTCCTCAGCCGGCAGCGTATTATCACTGGCAGGAAAGTTGGTCTTCTCCTGAATCGTGGCAATCTTGCTGACGAATTGACTCTGCCGCGACAGATCCGGAAGCTCCAGTCCGTCGGGGAAACCCTGTCGGGGCTTGAAGACTGAGCTCTCCATGTGGCATTGCTGACAGGTAAGTTGCAAATTCCCCGCACTGGGCCGGCCGCTCGGTAAGGCACCCATCCCATCGGGGTAGTTCGCTGTGATACCCGTGCGAAATTCACTGAAGGCCCACTCCGGATAAGTGGTTTGCTCAAACACGGTTCCAACCTTTTTGCCATCCTGCAAAATGGTCAAATGCACCGTGTGGCAGGTGCCACAAATATCAGAACGGCTGAAGGTCTCGTCGTGCTCAGGGGTGAGGCCGAGGGAGTTTTTCATCGGCTTGACCTTCGGAGATTCAAACTGTGCGGATATACGGTCTGGTTCACCCACCATAAAACTGCCACTAAAGCTCGCAGCCAGCGTGTCGTGCGGAACACCCGGATTCAGCAGTTCCTGACGCTGCTTGATACAGGCATTTTGCGCATTGGGTGCTCCATCCGTGAACTGTTCATCAATATCCTCGGATTTAAACACAGCGTGATGACAGGAAGCGCAGGAAACACCATCACGGGCCAAAGCACCGTAATTCGGATGCTGCCCTTTCGCATCATG
>JBATTM010000269.1:0-11950 GCA_049670545.1 Polyangiales bacterium | reverse complement strand
GCCCGCGCGCGTCGTAGAGGCGCGCGTCGGCGAGCCCGACTCCTTGGTGATCCACGTCGGTTCGGGCGGCGAGCCCGATCCATTCTCCCGTAGGGTAACGGTGGAGTGCGACGGTCAGGTCGGGGTTGATGAAACTAGTTTCGCGCGGGTTGAGCCGCGCGCTGACCCCATTGCCACTGTCGGCTGCGGTCATGAGGCGCTCGAGTGGTGACATCACCTGCCCGTCGAGCAGCGGCACGCGACTGCGAAACCACGCCATCACATCCCCCGAGCCGAGGACGCCGCGTGCGAGCCGCACCTCCATTGCCGCGCCATAGCCGTGGACGTCTTCGAATACGGAGAGCACGGTAGGGGTCGCGTCGTCTGGGCCCGCTTCGTCGAGCGGTGGCGGATCGAGATCGAGGTCGAGCTCCTGGACGGCGATCGCGAGCGCATCGGAAGTCATCACGACGTTGCCTCCGGGATCGGTGATGTGCGCGGACGCCGCCCGAACCGTCCGGCCCTCGCGTCGAATCTCGGTGCGGAGCGTAAGCTCTCCAAGTGGAATGGGGCGAACGATCTCGACATGCAGACGTACGACGCGAAACGTTTCGCCCAAGACCGCCTCCAGTCGACCCGCGGCGAGTGCGGAAGGTGGCCCCCCGTGGAGGTGCGCATCGCTCCATGGGCCGATCGAGGGTTCGAGCGCCTCGAAGCGTTCGTCGTCGAGCTGTCTGAAGTATGGGCTCACTCGATTGATATAGCGCCGGACTCGGTCGTCGCTACGCCGGAGCGCGCAGCCTGGGACCGAGATTGCGCAGGGAACGGGACGCGCGGTAGGGTGCCGCGATGAAGCGCTGGCTCCGGGCATTCGCGATCGTCCTCGTCCTCATGCTCGCCGCAATGGCGGCCTTCGTGACGTGGGCGGCGCCCCCGTCCGCGTCGGAGAGCCTGGTTTTCGTCGGCGGGACGATCCTCACGATGGCGGAGCCGTCCGTGGTCGAAGCCCTGTGGGTCGAGCGTGGTCGCGTGCGAGCCACGGGCGCGCAAGAGGATGTGCTTCGTGCGGCAGGTCCGGATGCCGACGTGTTCAACCTCGGGGGCGCGACCTTGATGCCCGGGTTGATCGAGCCCCACACGCACCCAATCGCGACGGCGATGCTTGGGTCTGCGATCGACGTCAGCGGATTCACACACGACACTCCCGAACAAGTCCGCGCCGCGCTCGAGAAAGGCGTCCAAGGGTTCACGCCGCAACCGTGGATCGTCGCGTTCGGATGGGATCCAGTCATGATGCCGGATCTCGCTCCACCGACACTCGAAGAACTCGACGCGCTATCTCCGGACAAGCCACTCGTGGTCCTGACGCAGATGATGCACGTGGCCTATGCGAACAGCGCCGCACTCAGGGATGCGGGGCTTTCGAAAGACACCCCCGATCCAATCGGAGGGCATTTCGGCCGCAACGACGACGGCACACTCAATGGCGTGGTGTACGAAGTCGCGGCGCTCGACCAACTCGTCGGTGCCATGCCAGCCGTCAACGACTCGATCACGAAGTTGCTCCTGCGTTGGCAGTACGGCGCCTACGCGGAGGCCGGCTATACGACGCTCGGCGTCCTCGGCCCCGTGGGACGCGCGAAGGACCCCATCGGCATGATGCGTACACTTGGAAACGACACGAGCGTTCCCGTCCGCACGGTGGTCTATGCGCTGCCCGGGCAACTCGACGCCATGCGTGAGCCCGACGACCCGAGCGAGGCATCGATGATCCTGCGTGGCGTGAAATTCTGGATGGACGGCTCCCCGTACACAGGGGGCGCGGCGTTCGAAGAGCCGTACGAGAACAGCGAGCTCGTTCTCGAGACGCTCGATCTACCGATGAACCACCTCGCTCCACTCAACTACGAAGCAGGGGCGTTCACGGAAGAATTCGAACGGTTTCATCGCGCCGGCTACCAGGTCGCTGTGCACACGCAGGGCGAACGAGCCGTCGAGCGGGTGCTGGACGCAGCCGAAGACGTCCTGGCGCGTTTCCCGAGGGGCAACCACGGACATCGATTGGAACACAACGCGCTCATCCGAGAAGATCAGATCGATCGTGCGCAGGAGCTCGGGATGGAACTCGGGTTCTTCGTAGACCACATCTACTACTACGGTCACCAGTTGCCGGCTCTCGTCGGCGATCGGACGGAGCGATACATGCCCGTTGGCACCGCCGTCCGCGCGGGGATCGCCCCGACACTCCACACCGACAACCCGGCGACGCCGATCGGACCCTTTCGCGCCATGCAGACCGCCATGCGGCGCACGCCACGAAACGGAGGCCAAGCGCTCGGGCCAGACGAGAGCCTTTCGGCCGAGGAGGCACTCCAGGCGATGACGACGAACGCGGCGCGACAGCTCGGGGTTGGCGAGGACCGCGGCTCGCTCGAGGTTGGCAAAGCCGCCGACCTGGTGATGCTCTCTCGCAACCCCCTCGACACGCCTGCGGACGGGTTCACCTCCATCGAGGTGCTGGGCACGTGGATGGACGGACAACCGGTGGACACCCGAAAGGCTTCGTTGCCGAACCTGCGCATCGCTGCGGGAGTCGTCATCGGCGCCGAGCCTTGACGGCCGAACTACGCGGCGGTGCCGCTCACGTCCACGGACGCGGCGGCTGGTGGGCGAAGGGTCGAGGATCGTGATGCGGGATCGTCTGCATGAAAAATCAGACTGAACACGATGAAGACCACCCAAAGCGCGGCAAGGTGAAAGAGCATCGCTTCGCCGCCGTATCGCTCGAACACCATCGCGGACACTTTCGGACCGAACAGCATGCCGAGCGCGTAGAAGGTGTTGTAGATCGACGTGGCGCGGCTGTAGTCGTCTGGGTGCACGGACACACCCTGCAACGCGAGGCTCACTGGCGAGATCGATGCCAGGGTTCCGCCTGTGAAGAAAATCGCGACACACATCAAGGGGTATGCATCGACGAAAACGAACCCCAGCACCATCGCCGTGCCCACGATGGCTAGCATGCGCATCGTCAGAAGGTGACCGACGCGATCGCCGACGACGCCGACGATATTGGTGCAGAGAAGCATCCCGAGCGCGAAGAACGCTGGGATCCATATCGTCTGACCCTCGGTGAGCCCCTTGCTCTGAATGAGGAAGAGGGGAAGGAACAAGACGGCACTCGCCTGGAAGTACCCGTAGGCGAACGTGGCGAAGCAGGAGTTCTTGATTCGCCACAAGACGCCCCCGCGGGTTTCCGCGGCGGTGGGTTGGAACGCCGATGTCGTCACCGCGACCTCGGCGGGATTCACGTGAATCGGCGTGGGGGCCTTGTCGGGGTCGAGCGCGACGAGGACATAGACGCCGGCGATGGCGGAGACGATACCGGCACTGATGAACCCAAGGGAGAGCGGACCGAACCGTGTGATCACCCATGCGATGCCGGGGCCCACCACGTAGCCGAGAGCCATGGCCACGGCATACAGGCTCATGGTGAACGCCTTGTGCCCTTCCCCAGCCCGCGAGAGGAGAATGGTTTCCGCACTGACCCAGATTCCGACGGAAAAGGCGCCGTCGAAGAACCGCATCGCGGCAATGGAAGTGAAGTCGTCCAGGAAGGGGAACGCGATGACGGTGGCCGCGTAGCCGAAGAAACTCGTCACCAAGGTCGATCGGGCGCCGAAGCGCTCGATCAACCGATCCATGACCAGCGAGACGGCCACGATGCCGAGACCGAAGACGACCGCAAGGCTGCCGATGTCGCTCTTCGAGAACCCTTTCGCGTCGAGAAAAATCGCGATGACGGACAGAGCCATGCCGTACGCGATGCTCAGCAGGATGGTCCCGCGATAAATCGCCCAGATGTTCCGGTCCTGAATGCGCGTCCCCCACTTCATGCGAAGCCGGTTTGTACGGCACCGGGTCGGGCAAGTCACCGACAAATGCGACGGGTGCTCGATTTCGTCACGCACACGGAGCACGTGGGACAGAGGCGATCTACGGCGACAATCGTGACCGCGAGGTTAGCATTGGGAATTCACTGCGGCGGGACGTAACATCGCGACCATGCGCAGAGTCGCGAAAGTATTGCTCTTGGCGACCGGTGTCGCCGGGTTGTTGCTCGCCATAGGCGCGGCAATCGCTTGGAAACAACTTCACCCGTCGCCACCGGGTGTCCAGGTCTGGACGGGCGGTCACGTGCTCACGATGGACAGTGACAGAACCACGGGGACGGCGATCGTGATCGATGGCAATCGGATCGCGGCCGTGGGAGGCGATGACGACGTCCGAGGGTGGATGGCCAACGCCGACGTCGTACGCGACCTCGACGGGGCGACGGTGGTGCCCGGATTCATCGAGGCGCACGGTCATTTCCCGGGCGCCGGGCTCTCTGCGGTCGCAGCCGACCTCAACGGGCCGCCGATCGCCGGGGTGAGCAACGTGGGGCAAGCACTGGCGGCACTGCGCTCCGTGGACGCCGAACAACCGGGCGACGGATGGCTGATCGGCTTCGGGTACGACGACACGACGCTGGCCGAACGGCGACACCTGACACGGACCGATCTCGACACGGTGTCCACGACACGCCCCGTGCTCGCGATGCACATCTCGGGACACATGGTGGTCGTCAACTCTCTTGCGCTCTCGCGGTTCGGCATCGATGCGGAGACTCCCAATCCGGACGGCGGTGAGATCGACAAGGACGCCTCGACCGGTGAGCCCACGGGGCTTCTCCTCGAGACCGCCTCGCGCGATATCATGCTCCAAGCGCTCGGCATGCCCCCGCTTCAACAGCTGGCGGTCGTTCGTGCCGCGGTCGACACCTACGCACGCGAAGGCTTTACCACAATGCAGAACGGTCTCGCGCCCCTCGACCAGATCAAGGGGCTGAGCACGGCATCGAAGCTTGGCCTGGTTCCACAACGGATCGTATTGTGGCCGAAGCATGAACTCGGATTGGAGGTACTTGCGGGCGAGGTAGACCTGACCGACTACGAAGGAGATCGCGTTCACGTAGGTGCGGTGAAGTTCATCGGAGACGGCTCGATTCAGGGTTACACCGGATACCTGAGCGCTCCCTATGCGAACACCGGAACGCGGCCTGAGGACTATCGTGGGTACCCCAACATCGATGCGGAGACCTTGCGCGCCCAGGTCAAAGCGATTCACTGCGGCGGCTCACAGGTTGCCGTCCATGGGAATGGCGACGCAGCCATCGACCAATTTCTCGATGCCTGGTCGGACGCCCTCGAGGCATGCCCGGCCGACGATCCACGACCGGTGCTCGTGCACGCACAGATGGCTCGCCCCGACCAACTCGAACGGATCAAGCAACTGGGAGTCATTCCGAGCTTCTTCAGCGCCCACGTCTACTACTGGGGGGACCGCCATCGGGACGTTTTTCTTGGACCTGAGAGAGCTGCGCGAATCAGTCCCGCGGCCAGCGCAGAGGCGCTTGGTATTCGGTTCACCACGCACCTCGATACGCCGGTGGTTCCGATCGATTCGATGCTGCAACTGTGGGCGCCGGTCGCACGGGTGACGTCGAGCGGCCAGGAGCTCGGCCCTGAAGAGCGAGTCTCGGTGTTCCGATCGCTTCGCGCCCTCACCTCGGACGCGGCCTTCCAACTCGGGCTCGAGGATGAAGTCGGCTCGATCGAGCCCGGCAAGCAGGCCGACCTCGTCGTCCTCTCGGACAACCCGCTGACCTACGAGGGGGATCTTCGAGACATCAGCGTCGAGGACACTGTCGTTGCCGGGGTTTCGATCTACCCGACCCGAGATCCGGACGATTCGAGGTAGCTCTCGACACGCCGCCCCACCCTAGACCGCGTGCACCTTGAAACGATTTCGGTTCAGGGTTCACGCGGCCTAGGGCGTGACGATCGGAAACATCGAGTCGGGCTTGTCGAGCATTCCGAAGAACTTCACGAGGTCGACGCGGCTTCCCTCGATCGCCAAGTCGTTGGAGAACAAGAGATCCTTCGCGCCCGCATCGCCAATGACGATCTTCAGAAACATCGGGTGCGTGACCTTGAGAGTCGCGTTTGCGTCGGGGTCGGGCTTGGACTCGCGGTAGTGAAGCACCGAGTTCTTGAGTTCGAGGACGTAGCTTTCTTCGAGGTCCGTAAACACGAAGTTGATCGACATTTCCTTGCCGTGCGCTTCTTCGGCCTTCAACCGAACCGACATGGCCTTGAGAAACTCGATGACTGGGGTCTGCTCGAGCATGGGTAGCGCGTTGCTCAGATCGATGCCCTCGTCGGGGGTGCCGAACTGGAGCTCGAATGCTGCGGTCAGATAGGCGTCGCGCCAGGGCCCTGACTCCGATTGGTAGGCGAGCTGACGATACGCCTCGGCGAGTAGTTTCTTCGCGGCCTCGTTCGCGGGGTCGGCGAAGACGACGCGGTTGACTACCTCGGCAACCCAACGGTAGTCACCCTCATCGAGTGACTTCTTGGCGCGGTCGAGCACGGCTTGCGCACCGCCCATGTACTCGACGTAGCGCGTCGCAGCCTCGGTCTCGGGGAGTGGGTTCAGGTCCGCCGGGTTCCCGGAATACCAACCGAAATAGCGTTGGTAGACCGCCTTGCTGTTGTGTCGCAGCGTGCCGTAGTAGTCGCGATTGTAGAACTCGGTAGCGAGCGAGGGCGGCATCTCGATCTTCTCGGCGATCTCCTTCGAGGTATACCCTGCGTTGGCCCATCGCAGCGTCTGGTCGTTGATGAACCGATACATGTCACGTTGCTTCTCGAGGAAGTCGACGATCTTCTCTTGACCCCAAATCGGCCAATGATGGCTCGCGAAGTACACATCGGCTTCCCCAAACTCCCGGATCGAGTCGTCGATGTAGTCACTCCACTTCACCGCGTCACGCACCTTGGCGCCGCGCAGGGTGTAGAGATTGTGCATGTTGCGGCTCAGCACCTCGGCGCCGCAAAACGCTTTGAGCTCCGGGAGATAGAAGACGAACTCGGCCGGTGCTTCTGATCCAGCTGCGTTGAGGAACCGAAACGAAACACCATCGACGACGGCGTCTTCCATGGACTCCTCGACGACCATCGTAGGCACGAGAATGCTGGTGTCGCCTGCGACCGGCTGGATGCCGAGGCCGGTCGTCACGTGACCCGTTGGGCCGCGCGGAACCCGGATCGCGTACATGAACTCGGCGCGACGGAACATGGCGGGCCCCGCGATGATGTTCTCGCTCGTCGCTTGCTCGGTGAAGCCGACGGGCGCGATGATCTGGACGTTGTTCGCGGCTGCCTCTTCTGCCGACATCAACCCGAGTGCGCCACCGAAATGGTCGATGTGGCTGTGTGTGAAAATAATCGCCGTGACCGGCTTGTCGCCTAGGTGCTCGCGCGCGAATGCCAGCGCTTGCGCGCCGGTGCTCTCGTTGGTGAGCGGGTCGACGACGATCCATCCCTTGTCGCCCTCGATGATCGACATGTTGGCAAGGTCGAACCCGCGCAGCTGATACACACCCTCCGTGACCTTGTATAGGCCACGGTGCATGATGAGTTTCGACTGGCGCCAGAGGCTCGGGTTGACGGTCGCGGGCGCTTCTCCCTCGATGAACGCATAGGCTTCGGGATCGAGGATCACCTTGCCCGACTTGTCCTTCACGGCGACATCAGGGGCAGCGGCGACGAGACCCTGGCTCGCTTGCTCGAAGTCGGTCTGATCGTCGAGGTCCAGCAACTCGCGGTAGGTCTGGTTCACCGCGACTGTGAAGCTCGATGCCTCGCTGTCGTCTGGCACTTGCGGTGCCGGAGGCGCCGAGGGCTTGCAGCCTGTGGTGATGAGAACGGTGGAAAAAGCGATGACGGCCCATCGCCAGCGGAAGGCATGTGTTGTGGTCATGTTCGGCCCCGGGGGACGACTTCTATCAGTTTCAGGGCTGCGTTGCGAGCGCGGGGCGCATCAACCGACGCTTTCATTTCCCGAGGGAAGTGGATACAACGACTGTCATGACCAAAGCGTTTTTCGTTGGCCTCACCGCGCTCGTTCTCTGCCTCGCCCTCGCGAGGCCGTCCCCCGCACAAGATGCCGAGTTCCTCATGGAGGTGGGCACGGTCGCGCCCGGGGGAAGCCCATGGGCGGAACAGCTGAAGCGTTTCAAGAAGGAAGTGCAGGACAAGACGGGCGGACGGTTGAGCGTGAAGCTTCGCCTTGGTCGCGGAAACGAGCGTTCGCTTGCGAGGCGCGTGCAGATGGGAAGCATGCAGGCGTTCGCGGGCTCCGTCGGCGGCATGAGTTCGATCGTTCGAGAGGTGAACGTCATCGAGTCGCCCTATCTGTTCGCGAATTTCGAGGCCGCAGACAAAGCGCTCGATAACCCAGCGGTCAAAGCGCAGATACGGAAGATCTTGTCGAAGGCCGGGCTCGTGTTCGGGATCTGGTCGGAGAATGGCTACCGATCCTATTTCAGCCGTCGCCCAATTCGAACCACCGAGGACATGAAGGGCGTCCGGTTTCGCTCCCAGGAGTCCCTCGCCCATGTCGAAACGTACCAAGCACTCGGGTCGACACCGGTGCCGATCGACGTGGCGAACACGCTCATGAGCGTTCAGACAGGCGTGGTAGACGGGTTCGACAATACGCCGTTGTTCGCGATGGCGGGCGCGTGGTACCAGGGCCTGCAGGAAGGCGAGCGCAACATCTTCTTGAGCCGCCACTGCTACCAGCCGGCGCTGATGGCGTACTCGAAGAAATGGTTCGATACGCTTCCAAAGGACATTCAAGTGGTGCTCACCACAGTGCCGCAAGAGCTCACGGAGTGGGGGCGGGACCAAGTTCGACAGGTCGAACCCGTCCTCCTGAAGAACCTCGAGAAGTACGGCTATGTCGTCTATCAGCCCTCCGCGAAAGAGCTCGCGCCCTTCAAGGCTGCAGAGAAGAACGTTCCCGACAAGGTGGCGAAGGAAATGGGCCCAGATGGACAGGCTCTACTCAGGGAGCTCCGCAAGGCGATGTAAGGGCCGCAGGGCGCACGTTCGATCGATGGAGTGGTGGTGATGACCGTCGTCAGACCGATCCCAATGAAGGAAGCGCTGGAGTTCAACAGCAAGCACTGGCCCAAGCACAACGCGCGGCAGGGCATCGACTGGAAACTGGTCGAATACGCGCTCGGGTTCTACGACGAAGACGAGTGTCTTGGTGTCGCGTACTACAAGGTCGTCGGCGGGATGGGACACCTCGACCAGATCGTGGTCGCGGACGGCCGAACCCAGCAAGGGATTGGCTCACAGCTGATGAAAGCGTTCGAGTCCCACGTGGCCGAACTCGGCTGCCACGTCGTGCAACTCGAAACGGCGGAGACCCAAGCGCCTGGGTTCTACGAACGACACGGGTACGAACGAATCGGCACCTATCGGAACGGCCGGTTTCACCTCGACTGGCATCTGTACCGAAAAGAAATCGCGCAGTCGTAGGCCTGTCGGCCAGCGGCTAGGCGGCGTGCGCGCGTCCGGGTCGGGTCGCGGCGGGGCGAAAGGTCGGGCGTTCTGTGGGCCGTGAAGGCATCAGCTCGATGACCGGCCCGTGACGCAGGGTGTGTCGAATACCACGATAAAGGCCTAGTGACTCGTAAACCGCCGCCGTGAGCGACACCGTACGAACCTGCCCGAGTGGCGAGAACGGAAACCCGTTGTGGGTTAGCGCAGCTGAGAGCTTGAGCTTCGGGTTGGCCCAACCGCCGGCGCCTCCCATCCCGAAATGGCCGAATGCCTCCGGTACGTCCATGAGGAGTGCGTCGGCGCGATGATAGCCAAGCCGCCAGTGAAGCGGGTACAGGACGACCTTGTCGGGTTTCTTCATCTGTACTTCGGCGGAGTGTTCGACGACGTACGGGTCGACGATTCGCACACCGTCGAGTTCGCCACCAAGCGATAGTGCGGCGTACATCTTCGCCAAAGATCGCGCGGTGCATACGCCATTCATCGACGGTAGGCACGATTTCCAAAACGCTGGATGGGTAAAGAGGTCGGTGACGTGCCCGGGAGTGAGTCCGCGTCGCACGAAGTCTCGAATGAGACCCGGGGGGACCCAGATCGGAGCACGGTACTGGTCAGGGAGCGGTGTCGCATCGGCGCGCTGAAGGGCCGGAAGACCGACCAAGTCGGTGATGCGCTCCATGTGCGCGTCCGCCTCGCCAATGTACAACCCATCGAGCCCGAGCGGCTGGCTGATTCGTTTCTGTACGAACTCTGGGAAGCGCATCCCCGACACACGATGAACGAGTTCTCCCACGAGCCAACCGAATGTGACTGCGTGGTATCCGTTGGCGGTACCAGGGTGGAAGTCGGGCTTGGCCTGTGCCAGTCGATCGACGATGAGATCCCAGTCGAGAATGTCAGTGAGCTGCTCGACGAGATAGCCTGTCTTGTGAAGCCCTGCTTGATGGGCGAGCACCTGGCGGACTGTGATCGATTCTTTGCCGTTGCAGCCGAACTCCGGCCAATAGCGGGCGACGGGTGCGTCGTAGTCGATCAGCCCATCGGTCGCCAAAATGTGAATCGCTGTCGCTGCGACGCCTTTGGAACCCGAGAAGCAGATCGACATGGTGTCGCGCTCCCAAGGGGTCCCGTCGTGTCGCGCGCGGCCGGCCCAGATGTCCACCACACGTTTGCCTTCGAGGTAGACGGACGCCGCTCCGCCGCCTCCGAAGTGAGCCACCTGTTTTCTGAGTACATCCGCAACCGGCGCAAACCGCGGATCGTACTCACCGTGAATTTGAACTCGTTCAGTACGCAATTGACTTTCCAAGAAAGCAACCATCAAAAATCCTGGCAATAAAGTGGCGAAGACTACTGCCCAAACGAACACGTCTCTTCGCACCTAGAAATTGGGGCGGTCGTGGGGGTCTGTAAACGAAGTTTCTTCATGAAATCACAACTCCCCGAAGTCGCTACGAAATCAACTTGGCAGTTGGTAAACGAAAACGCGGCGACCGATTGTCACGCCCCTGAGTTTGGGGTACGCGGTGGCGCATGGAAATCGTCAAGAAGACTCCCGAGTACGAGATCATCAAGAAGCGGTCCGGCCGCTACGGTGTGCGCGATGCGCAACGAAAGTGGGTCAACGGGGACGAGAAGGTGAAAGTCCTGCTCGCCGAGAAGCTGATCAAAGCGCCCGAGCCCAAGAAGGAAGAGCCTGTGGAGGCTGCGCCCGAAGAGGTGGTGGCCGATGCGCCCGAAGCGACGGCCGAAGGCGAAAGCGCGGAAGCCACCGAGGAGCCTGTCTCGGAAGGCTAGCGTCGCGATCGAAGCGGGCTACGGATATCCTGGGCAGCGCAAGAGCGCAGCAGATCCGGTCACTCGAACAGAGCCTCGGTCCATGCGACTCGTCTTGCGATCCATCGTTCCTGGGTGTTGTCGAGCGCGACTTCGCGCGTCCCTCGCTTCATCGCTTCGACCTTCGGTCTGTCGTCGGCAAACCCGTTGACCGCGTCGGCGAGCGCCTGGACGTCGCCCCAGGGCACTGTCGCCACGGCACCGGTCTTGTCACGAAGCTGCTCGTAGTATTCGGTATCGTAGGCAAGGATCGGCAGCCCACTGGCGATCGCATCCCAGGCGCTCCGCGGTGTGTCCGGCGCCAAGGACGGTGCGATGAGCAGGTCTTGCTCGCGCACACGGTTGAGAAACTCGTCCCCGTAGCTCATCGGGGGGACGAACTCGACGAGGTCTTCGACGCCCAGCCGATCCACCAGTTGGCGCAGCGCCTGCTCCTCGGTGCCGGTGCCAATCAACGTCAGTTTAGCTGCCCCATTGACGCGCGCGACGGCTTCGATTGCGTGATGCATGCCCTTGTAGAATTCGAGCCTCCCGAAGTGGGTGAGTTTGAGGGGTTCACGCGACTCAGCGACAGCCTCGCAGCGCGCATCCAGCTCTTCGGGATCGATGACCTGGGACGCGGAGTACGCCGTGTCTTGGAAGAACTTCACATGAGCAGAACCCAATCCGAAATC
>JBATTM010000268.1:0-5334 GCA_049670545.1 Polyangiales bacterium | reverse complement strand
AATGGTGACCGCGTCGCGGTGGCCCACGGCAACGACCAAGTCACCTACGCGGAGCTCCACGCGCGGGCGGAGGCTGCGGCTGCCTGGCTCGAGTCGGCGGGCGTAGCGCGCGGCGATCGGGTGGGCGTGCACCTCTACAAGAGCATCGAGGAGGTTGTGGCCATCTTTGCGGTCGCACGAGTTGGCGCCGCGGTGGTCAACATCAACTACCAATGGACGGTCGCACAACTCGACTACGTCGTCCGCGATGCGGGAATACGCGTGCTGTTCGCGGACCAGCGTCGCGCGGTCGAGCTTGCAGACTCCGGGCTTCCGGAAGGGCTGACCGACGTTCTCGTGAAGGGAAACGCGCCCACGCACCCCTCCATGAGCCCTTGGGGCGATGTCGAGAGAGGAGCGCCACGCGCCCCCATCCCGGACGACGACACGACACTGGGTGCGATCCTCTACACGTCGGGATCCACCGGGGCGCCAAAGGGCGTCATGCTGTCCCATCGCAATCTTGTCCTCGGGGCGCGAAGCGTGTCCGAATACCTCGAGCTTACATCGAGTGACCGCTTGCTGAGCGTGCTGCCGTTTAGTTTCGACTACGGCCTCAACCAGCTTCTCGACATGTGCTTGTTAGGCGGAACGACCGTGCTGCAACCCGTCGTCATGCCCTCGGTGATCGCCAAGACGCTCGTCGAGCAGCAGATCACGGGGTTCGCCGCAGTCCCCACCATCTGGATCCAGCTCGTCCGCTACCTCGAAGACGTCACAACCGATCTTCCGGCGCTGCGCTTGGTGACCAACTCGGGCGGCAAGGTCCCCGACCCGATCCTCGAGGAGATGCCCCGGGTGTTTCCTCAGGCGCGAATCTTTCTCATGTACGGTCTCACCGAGGCCTTTCGTTCGACCTACCTCCCGCCCCACCTCTTTCAGGAGAAGAGAGGCTCGATGGGGCGCGACATCCCCAACGTCGAAACGTTCGTCATCAAAGAAGGCGGCGTGTGTGGGCCTGGCGAGCAAGGCGAGCTGGTTCACCGCGGCCCCCTCGTCAGTATGGGGTATTGGGGGCGCCCGGACGCGACGGACGCCAAGATAAGGGTCTGTCCGCAGCTTCAAGACCGAATCGGAGACGAGAAGGTCGTGTACAGCGGCGACATCGTGCGCGTCGATGAGGACGGATTCTACTGGTTTGTCAGCCGCGCCGACACGATGATCAAGTCGAGTGGATTCCGGTTGAGCCCCACCGAAGTGGAAGAGACTCTCTATCAAAGCGGTTTCATCAACGAGGTGGTAGCGTTCGGGGTCGAAGATGAGCTGCGCGGTCAGGTGGTTCATGTCGCCGTGTCTGCCAAGGGCGGGGCGAAACTCGACGACAAGGCACTCCAAGACTACTGTCGCAAGAGCATGCCGCACTACATGCAGCCGACCCGGTTCCATCACTGGGAAGGCATCATGCCTCGAACCGCGAGTGGAAAGATCGACGCCAAGAACGTCGCAGCCGAGTGCAGATCATCTCTGCAGCCCCACAACAACCAGGAGTGACCGCGTGGCCGTGACAGAAGAAAGCCTGACCCAGTTCATCAAGAAGCTGCGCCAAATCGACGTTGAGCCCGAGACCACGCTCTTCTCGGACGGCACGATCGACTCGCTCGGGATGGTTGAGATCATCACCTTCATCGAAGAGAAGGCCGATTTCCAGGTCGGCCAAGAAGAAGTGACCCTCGAGAACTTCGATACCGTGAGCCGAATGGTCGCTTTCGCGCAGTCTCGGGCCGCAGAGGGCTAGTCATGTCCCCCGACGAGAGGCGTTCCATTCTCGCCGCCATCGCCGAGACGCATGGCACGCCTTCGTACGTGTATTTCCTCGACGAGGTCCAAGCGCGCGTTGCCGCGCTGCGGTCCGCGTTCGGTGCCCGGTTCGAGATTAGCTACGCCGTCAAGAGCAACCCCAACCCTGGATTGCTGGCGCGGCTCGCCGGCGTCGTGGATGCGCTCGATGTTTCCTCGGGGGGCGAGCTCGCCTTGGCGATCGAAGCGGGCTGGGCGGCTTCGAAGGTCAGCTTTACCGGTCCTGCGAAACGCGCGCCCGAGCTCGTGGCCGCCGTTCGGCATGGCACCGGGGAGGTCGTGGTCGAATCCGTAAGCGAGGCGCGGGAACTCGATGCCGTGGCAGGACAAGCCGGTGTCGTCCAGGATGTGCTGGTCCGCATCGCGCCCAGCCAGGTTCCCAAAGGCTTCGGCGACAGCATGGCGGGCAAGCCCGTCGCGTTCGGAATCGACGAAGAGGTCCTTGCCGCGTCACTCGATGCAGTTGCCGCGTGCCGCAACCTACGGCTTCGGGGCTTTCATATCTATTCGGGGACTCAGTGCCTGCAGGCGGACGCGATCGTCGCCAACTACCGTATCTTTCTCGGCCTGTTCGAGCGTGCGTCCGAGCATCTCGACATCGTGCCCACCAAACTGATCTTTGGCGCCGGAATCGGCATCCCATATCACGCCAACCAAGAGTCGGTGGACCTCGAAGAGGTGGCGCGTCACATCGTCCCCGAGCTCGATGCGTTCAAGGCCAAAGCGCGGTACGCGGACGCGGAGTTGGTTTTGGAGACGGGCCGCTATCTCGTCGGGGAGGCCGGTGTCCTCCTGACACGGGTGGTGCGGACCAAGACCTCGCGCGGAGGCGAGATCGGCATCTGCGATGCAGGCATGAACAATCAACTGGCCGCAGCGGGTCACTTCGGGATGGTGATCAAGCGGAACTACCCGATCGAGAAGATCGCTTCGGTGCATGCTCCCGGGGAGCCTCGGCCCTACCTGCTCACCGGTCCCCTCTGCACCTCAATCGACACGATTGGCCGTGGCGTTACTCTCGACGGCCTCGAGGCGAATGACCTGCTCGGCATCGGCTGCAGCGGGGCCTACGGCCTCACGTCGAGCCCGATGTATTTCATCAGCCACCCACTTCCGAGGGAGTTCGTCGTCGAAGGAGACGCGGCCGCGCCCACGGTGACCGAAGTCACCCGACCCTTCGGGGGCTATCCGTGATTTGCCTCCCTCCCGTCTGGTCCTCTACGTTGTGAGGGGAGTGAAGGGGATGTTGGCAAGGTATGCGTTCGGGATCGTATTCACGTGGGCCATGTGGGTGGCGCCTGCGGCCGGCGCTGACGTGAACCTCGACGACGTCTACGACAACCAGGTCACGATGACGGCCAACCTGCTGAAGGCAACGCCCGAGGGGTTCCGAATGGCATGCCGCGGCCTCGACGGTTTGTTCACCAAGTCAGACGATCTCACGAAGTGCGAACGCGGCGATACCCTACTCGCAGTCGGCTTTCGGGGAGACACGGCCACGCTTGCGATGATCGCGTACCCTTCGACCGACGAAAATATCCAGGGGCTTCGGCGGAAGGCGCGAGAGCACTTCGGCGCGCCGGACGCGACCGAGAAGAACGAGTGGCTCTGGCGACTCGCGAGCGGCGTGGTGGCGTCGGCCGGCTATGACGACGAGTATTCGAGTTTCGTCCTGGCCCGCGCTCATTCGAAATAGCGCTGTGGGGGGAGTCTCGTCCTCCCGCACGAACACACTTGTGCTCAGGCGCTGACTCGGGCGATGGTTGCGCCATGAGGCACTCGAGGGTCCTGGTGGTCGCTGGATTGTCATTGCTGTTCGCTGGAGTGCTCGCTGGGGCATGCGGTGGTAGCGACGACGTTGCGCCGTCTGGCAGCGACTGGCCGACCTTCGGCCATGATCTTCAGCACACGCGGAGCAATCCCACCGAGAACACGATCGGCGTCGACAACGTCGCCGACCTCGAACTCGTTTGGGAGCACCGGGGCGTCGAGGTCTCATCCACGCCGAGCATCGTCGATGGCGTCGTGTACTTCGCGGACTGGAGCGGCCTTCTGTACGCCCGGAAAGCGATTGATGGGTCCGAAGTATGGACGAGCGACAACGGTGGTATCGGAATCACTGCGAGCCTCGCCGTAGGCCCCGACACCATCTTCATCGGTGATCGGCAGGCGGTGCTCCATTCGATCGACCGCGACACTGGCGAGTTTCGCTGGTCCGCGCAGCTCGACGCGCATCCGAGCGCAAACCTCACCGGTTCACCAATTCCTGTCGACGACATCGTGATCGTAGGGGTGAGCTCTGGCGAGCTCGGCAGCGAGAAAGAGGACTACACCTTTCGAGGAAGCATCGTAGCCGTCGGCCAGAGCGACGGCGTCGAAAGGTGGCGGGTCTACGTAAGCCAGGACGACGAAACCTCTGGAGCTGGCGTCAGCGTGTGGTCCACCCCGTCGATCGATATCGAGCGCCAACTCATGTTCATTGGTACCGGCCAGAGCTACGAACAGCCGGCCGGCCCGATGTCAGATTCGCTCATCGCCATCGACTATGTGACAGGGGAGGTCGCATGGGTTCGACAGTACACCGAGAACGACGTGTATCGCCTGTTCATGCCGATCCCGAAAGGTCCAGATGCCGACATTGGAGCGGCGCCCAATCTTTTTCGCATTGGTGGGCGAGACGTCGTCGGTGTCGGTGACAAAGGCGGCGTGTACGCGGTCTTCGACCGAGCGACCGGGGAGCCTGTCTGGAGAACGAAACTTGGGCCTGGCAGTCACCTAGGGGGCATCATGGCGCCCGCGGCCTACGCGGAGGGTACGCTCTTCGTTGCCACGAACCTCTGGCCGAGTGGATTCGACAGCTCGATTGCGTTCGTCCCCGACTTCGATCTCCCGGAGAATACGTCCGAGTTGATCGCTCTCGATGCGACCGACGGGAGCGAGCTCTGGCGGACGCCCGTGTCCAGCCCAACGATCGGCGGCGCGATGCACGCGAATGGCGTCGTGTACAGCGGGCATACCCTCGGGATGGCCCAAGCGTTCGATGCGAGTGACGGGCGCGTACTTTGGCAGGACCGGGTCGGCGATACGCTCGCGAGCGGCCAAGTCGTGTCGGACGGGATGCTCTTCGTCACGCACGGGTTCTCCTTCATCGGGATCACCGGCGCCGGATCCGGATTCACCGGTGGCCTTCGCGCCTACGCACTTCCCGAGTAGCCGTATCTGCGAACGCCTGGAATTTCCAATGAATTCAAAACGATCAGCGCGCTTGCAACAAACGCGAGTCTGACCGAACATCGCAATATCTCGATCTGAAGCGCCCTAAGGGAGGAGACTCTTGCCATGAGGCTGATCGTATCGTGTGTGCTCATCTTCGCCGTCGTCGGGTGCGGTGACTCTTCAAGCGAGAACGCGCCGCCAGACGAACCTGCGTTCAAAGCAGCGTGGAGCCACACCTTTCCATCGGTTTTCGTCGAGTCGGGCACGGAGCACGACTACGAC
>JBATTM010000267.1:0-12584 GCA_049670545.1 Polyangiales bacterium | reverse complement strand
CGCCATTGCCGACGCGGACCTCGTCGCGGTTCCAGGGTGCTATCCGACGGCGTCGACGCTGGCCCTCGCTCCGTTGATCAAGTCTGGCCAGATCCACCGCACAGGTCTGGTCGTCGATGCCAAATCGGGTGTGTCAGGCGCGGGGCGTGGCCTTTCGGCTGCAACCCATTTTCCTGAATCGTCCGAGGGTGTGCGCGCGTACAAGGCTGCGGTTCACCGCCACGGTCCCGAGATCGAACAAGAGCTCACACTCGTGGCCGGCGATGCAGTGCAGGTCACGTTCGTGCCACACCTCGTTCCGATGATCCGCGGTATCCTGGCGACGTGCTATGCGGACGCCGTCGATTCGTCGTTGTCTGCAGAGCAGTGCACCGCGGCCGCGCGGACGCTCTACGAAGGCTCTCCCTCTGTGCACGTCCTCGAGCCTGGCGAGCATCCCGACACGCTTTGGGTCCGCGGTTCGAATCGCGTGCACCTCTCGTACACCCGGGATCCGAATAGCGGCAAAGTCATCGCGATGAGTGCGATCGACAACCTGGTGAAGGGTGCTGCGGGGCAAGCGCTTCAGTGCTTGAACGTCAGGTTCGGTCTTCCCGAGGGTTCGGGGATCGGCGCGCCGGCCGAGTGGCCGTGACCCGCATTCTTCATGTGAGCGACCTCCATCTCGAAGATGGATTCGAGGGGGTACCTCTCAAGAGCTTTCTCAACAAACGACTCGTCGGGCTCGCGAATCTCGCGCTTCATCGGCGCCGCCTATTCGCGGATGCACCACGCAAGGTCGAGGCCCTTGTGGAGTTCGGGCGGGAGCATGAAGTGGACCTCGTCTTGTGCACGGGCGACTACACGGCACTCGGCACCGAGGCTGAGATCGCGTACGCGAGACGTGTTGTCGCACCTCTCACGGAGTTTTCCGCAGGCTTTTTCACGGTGCCGGGCAACCACGACCTCTATCTGGCCGACAGTGCGCGAGCGGCGTGGTTCGATCGGCATTTTGGGGAGTTTCTCGAGAGCGACATGCCCGAGCACACGGTGGACGGGACTTGGCCGATCGTGCGCCTCACGATCGACGGCCTCGCGCTCGTCGGCGTCAACAGCGCGCGGCCGAACGACAGACCATCGAGGTCGAACGGACGAATCCCAGATGCCCAACTCGACGCTCTGGACATCATCCTGAACGACTCTCGTGTGCGCGGTCGATTCGTGTTCATCGCGACCCACTATGCGCCACGCCTCGAGAACGGTGAGCCAGACCGGCCCCATCACGGTCTCGAAAACGCAGACGCGCTACTCGCGATCAGTCGGGCGGCCGGGAGGGGCGCGGTCGTCCACGGCCACGTGCATCGGCGCTACCACGTACGGGTGCCCGAGTCCCACCTGCCCCTCGTCTGTGCGGGGAGTGCGACCCACGCCGGCCGCGAGGGATTGTGGCTCTACGACGTCGACGACGAGCACGCGGTCGCCACGCCCGGGTCCTGGGATCAAACGCGCTACGTCCTCGAGCCCGAGGCACGGTTCGATTTGGTCTCGTAACTTGCCGCGTGCGGGGCGCCTCGCTTACAAGCGAGACATGGCACTGCGCCAATTCGGGGCCAAACGAGAGGCGCGTGGGGCTGTACGTCGCCTCATCGATCTCGACTGCGGAGTGTACTCCGAAGTATGGGGCGAAGTGATCATGCATCGCGTGACCGATGTCAGTGAAGAGGGTCTGTGGATCGAGACCGACCTCCTGCTCGAGGTCGGGAGTGAGGTCACGCTGACGTTCTATCCTCCCGATTGGGATGAACCGCTTTGCGTGGCGGGAAGGGTGCGCCGCGTCGAGTTCGAGACCGCAGTCGGCAGCTCTTCGATCGGAATGGGGATCGCGTTCGAAACGCTTCGGACGGATGAGCGTCGACAACTCCACCAAAGCATGCGTTGCCTTCGCGCGGAAGCTTCGTACCTACTCGACCAACGAACGCTCGTCGGTGTGCCGGTCGGCAATCCTGGGCCCGCGTCCGACCTCGAGGCGCCGGCCAATGATCCCCGAGATACCGTCTTTGGTTGGGGGGCTCCGGTGGGCGATGCGCAGGGTGAAGATCCAACTCCGCTGGTGTCCCGACGGGTGCCCTCGCGTGTATCGTCTGAGTCCGCCGTTGACCCGGACCTTCAGGCATTCGGTGGTGGCCTGGACCTCGCCTCGTCGGTATTCGGCGACGACGAATAGACTCGAGTGCTTCGGCGTGTGCACTAGCGGACGCGAAGGTTCCCCGCGTGCACGCGGTTGGAGCCATCGTGATCTCCGGTAGTCACTTCGAGCCGTGTCTCTCCTTTGAAAAGACCGACGTAAATCGGGTAGTCGCCGGAGGGGAAATTCGCGGGCACGCGAAGGGTCTGGGGGTCGACGACGACGTCTCCCTCCATCCAGTACTTGAAGGGGTAGCTTCCCTCGATGGGAACATGGTCGCCGTTGATGCGACGACCGTATCCGTCGACGTGAACGAACACCTCATAGCCTCGCGGCGGTGAACCCGTCGCCTCCCAGTACCATGTGATTTCGAATCGTTGTCCAGCGCCCACAGTAGCGCCGTCCGGCAGGTCGAGGCTGTATCCGAGGAGTGAGATCCGATCTGCGAAATTTGCCTCGATCGCATGTGGGATGGCGGGGCGTTCGTCCCGAACTTGGGCGGCGATCGTGTTTTCGTTGGGCAGATCTGCCACTGGCTGCGCGGCGACGAGTAGAATTCGGGCGTTGTCTGCGTTCGCGACGAACAAGTGGCGGCCCGTCTTGTTTCGGTACTCACGGTTGACTAGCGCAAGCTCCTCTTCCGGTAGGAGCACCCACCGTTGTCCTCCTGTCTCGAGGAACGTGAGAAGCTCACTGCGCTTGTCGATCTCCGTGATCGCCGTGGCGGTGTAGTATCGCCCGGTGCCAGAAGACGTCCGGTATGAGGCAAGTGGCTGACCACTCGCGTCCGCGAGTTCTTCGTAGGCGTCGTAGACCGATTTCGGAGACAGATGCGCGCTCATCGTGGGTTGAAACGACATCGACACGAAGGCCGCCACTCCCAAGCCTCCGAGCCACGTCAGCCAAAGCCGGAACTCACCCATGCGCGACGCCACGAACGAAAGCCACGGCAAGGCGACCACGAATCCCGCGATTGCGAACGGCAAGAAGAAGAGGGCGCGCCCGACCCGAATCACGACGCTCGGAAGCCGCAAATCCGCGGCGAAGCAGGCCGCCCCGAAGCCCAACATCGTCAGCGCGAGGACGGCCGCCAGCGAAAGCCAGACGCGACGCCCGATATCTTCACGCCATAGGTCGCGAACCCTCTCGAGGATGCGCCGTGTGCTGGGTCGCGATGGCTCTGGCTTCGCAATGAGAACGAGTGCGATCGCGAGCCAAGAAGCGCCTAGAGCTGCAGCCCAGGCACCCGTCGTACGAGCCTGCGTGGGGACCATCAGTCCCTCGGCCGAGAGCCCCCGCAGCGCGCTTTGTGGGTAGAGTGCGTAGTCGCGAATCAGGAGGCCGAAAAGGAGCGTGATCGCGACCGCGAACCCCCAGCGAGCGCGCGGAGTCTCGACGACTTCGGTGAGCCATAGGGCGACGATTCCACTGAGCGGTGCGGCCGCGAGCATCGGTGGGCGGCCATAGCGTGATGCGTATATCGTCCATGCGGCATATCCAACGATGGCCCATAGAACCCAAAGCCACGCCAAGTCATGCGCCTTCGGTGAACGCGTCGGACGCGGCGCGACCATCCAAAGCACCGCCACGGGAAGAACCGCGCTCCAGGGTGCGAGTCCATGAAACAGGACTTCGAAGGCCGCATCATAGGTCGGGGGATCACCGCCCACCACGCCGCCGCCGATCCACCAATCGAACTCGGTGCCGTCACGCATGATTGCGCGCGCGACGCCGATCACCGCGACGGTGGAAGCGATCACCAACCCCCAGCGCGACGCGGGCCAGAGGCTCCGGACCGATGTGTCCCCCACGAGGACTCCCCAGCCCGCGACCGCGAGCAAAGGGGGCAATGGCCCGAGGAGCACTCCGGTGGCCCACGTGCTGGTGATCATGGCAGCGATCAACGATGTGCACGTCATGAGGCGACGCACTGGCCTCGACGTCGAGGTGCAAAGTCGGAACGCGGCCATTCCAACCCAAAGCTGGGCAGCCATCGAGATGGCGTCGCCCATCATGAGCCGTGCGTTGAGGAGAAAGAGCGGGGAGGTGGCGAGAATCACGAGGGCGGTGATCCCGGCACGGGACCCCACGTCACGCCGCATCCAGACGAAGAGTAGCCAGCACCCGGTCGCAGCGGCGATGATGCCAGGGAGCCGTCCGACCCAGGGCACCGGGCCGAACGCTTGGAATGCCTGGGCGATCACCCAAGGTTGCAGCATCGCCGGCCCGGGTGCCGCGTTGGCCGTGCCAAGCGCTCGGGCCGCATCGGCGACTCCGAGCTCCCACGGGTCCCACATGCCGAACGACCAGAACCCCCAAATCAGGGGGACGGATGCGAGCAAGACGAACACACGGTCCCATCTAGCGGTGCGCGCTGACACTGCGCGGAGCGTACCGGTCTGCACCGACCTCAGTCCATGATCTCGTCAACCGGTTCGACGAGCGGTTCATCCTCGCCGACTACGACGGCGGGCGCGTTCTCGATGCCCTCGAGTGCGCTCCTCTGCGCCACGACCGCTTCCTTGAACGCAGGCAGCTCGCGCGGGCCCAAGCGGCGGCCAGGCCCATTGAGCTCGCTGGCAGGGTCCAAGGCACGCGCGTGCTTCTTCAGGCCAAAGTGAAGGTGGGGGCCGGTCGAGCGACCGGTCGATCCGACGAATCCGATCAGCTCTCGCTGCTTCACCTGAACACCCGGACGAATGCCGCCCTTGATCCGATGGAGGTGCGCATAGGACGTTTCGAATCCGGAGCTGTGGCGAATGACGACCAAGTTGCCGTTCGCGCCCTTGCGACCTGCGAACGTGACGCGGCCGTCGGCAGCAGCCCACACGGGCGTGCCGGTCGATGCCGCGTAGTCGATTCCAAGGTGGGGCATCGTTCGCTTGAGAATCGGGTGGAAGCGTTTCGGATTGAATCCGGACGACAGCCTGTCGTACCGAAGCGGCGTGCGCAGCCACCCGCCCTGCATCGCGCGGCCCGACTCATCGTAGAACTGGCCCACCACGTTCGGGGCTTCGTAGTAGAACGCTGCCTGCTTCCCTGTCTTTTGGCCATCGTACTCGACCGCGTGGACGCGGCCGTAGCGAAGAAATTCTCCCTCTACGCGCTCTTCATCGACGAGGATTCGGAACACGTCGCCCTCGCGTGCCTGCAGGGGAAAGTCGATGCGCCCTTCGAACGCTTCGGTGAAGAATGCAGCAAAGCCCGGGGGGAGACCGATCTCGCTCAGTCCGTCGCCGATCGATGTCTTGACCGCGGTTGCACGCGCGATCGGGTCACGTTCAACCTTGATGCGGATTTGTTCGGCGCGGAAGAGGCCATCTTCTCCACGCGAGACTTCGACGAACTCGGTTGCTGACGGGTGATACTCGAACTGTTTCAGAGCGCCGCGATCATCCCGTTCGACCACCAACTTGTGCTCGGGTCTGCATCTGCGGAAGTCGACGATGTGCTGCAGCGCGCGCTCGATCTGGTCGCATTCGGCGGGATCGAGCCCTGCATTCAGCAGAGCACCGCGGAAACTCGGTACGCCGCCGAAAGGGGTCTCGTAGCGCGCGTTGGGGCTCGAACGCTGGAGCGCCAGCTCTTCCTCCGGGCTGAGAAGGTCGGTGACGGCGGCGTCACCCTCCGGCGTTGCGATCGCGTTGACCGCGATGACAGAGGTCTCTGTTTGAGTCTCAGGTTCCGCCTCTCGGGCGACCCATTGCGGCCACACGTTGCGGACCAGCCACAAGGCCACGAACCCGACGAGCACGAGCGCGAACGCGGCTCCTACCACCAGCCGCCGCGCGCGTTTCGCCCGCAGCTCGTTCGGCAGAAGCGCCATGCCGACCGAAGGAAGCGGTCGTAACGCGGGCTTGTCCTCGCCGCTCGGGTCCACATTCATCGAACGGTCGATTTATCAGCGCCCCGCACAAAGCGCAAAGCCTCCTGTGATCCGATTCGAAACCCGGGTTGACACCCCAAGGGGTCAGGGTTACGACGCCGCTTCCACCATCGGTGGCGTTGACAAACAGGCACGTAGCTCAGTGGGAGAGCACTACCTTGACACGGTAGGGGTCGGCAGTTCAATCCTGCCCGTGCCTACTAAGGACTCCGAGTCTTCCGGCTACCCGACTTGCAGTCGGCGCTAGCGATGCGGACTCGTCCTTGGTGTTACCCATGAAAGCCTCGTTTCGACTCACGATCGATGAGCACGTCGCAGTAGAAGAACTGCCGGGCGCGTGGACCGATGGCGGATATCGAGAGATCTTGGAGCGCCTCGAAATCTCGGGTGCCGACAGCGTGCCGGCGGAAGAGCTTCTCGACATGTGCGTCATGGCACTTCAGGACTTGGAGCCGCTACAGGCTTCCGAACTTGTGTTGGACGTCTGTCTTCGAGGCATCCTCAAAGAGGGCCAGATTCGAAACGCGGCTCACGATCTTCGCGAGGAAGCCCTTTGGGAGAACTATCCGGAGTTGCGGGCGCATGAGCCCCTCTTCCGTGGGGCGTGGTTGGTGTCGAGCGCGTTCCCCCGTGATTTCGGCACGCCAAGAATCGCGCGAGTGGAAGCCCGCGTAGCGCCGCTCAACGAGCCTGCGCACAAACGCGTCTTGCAGTCTCTCAATGAGGTCGACGTACTCCGCCTGCTCGCGGGAGTCATGGACTCGTCGAGTATCCTGTTACGAATGTTCGGCACGCAGCTCGCCGGCGGTGCCTTCTCCGAGGCTGAGTCTCTACTCTGGACCCTCGATCAGGCCCGTCGTGACAATGGTGAGCTTGGACTTGTCGTCCATGCCAGCCGCTACATGCTCCGAGGCTTGCCCGACGAGGGATCATACGAGGTCGAACTCGGCGCTGCCCCCTGAGCCCCGTTCGCGCCCACGCCTTGATCACTGGATCCACTGGAGTGTCGCGCTCGCAAGGCTGAGCACCAAGAAGAAGCCGCACATATCGGTGACGGTCGTCAAGATCGGACCAGACGCCAACGCCGGATCCAGGCGCATTCCCCGGAGGAACAGCGGGACGAGTCCGCCGAGTGATACTGCAACGATCGTGTTGGTTGCCAACGCGACTCCGACCACGAGACTCAGATAGACGTTTCCCTGCCACAAATACGCCGCGACCCCGAGAAGAGTGCCGAGGGCGAGGGCGTTCAAGAGTCCGACCGCGAGTTCTTTCCCCCAGACCTGAAGCGCGTCGGTCGGGCGGATCAGCCCGAGGGTGATTTCGCGCATGCTCACCGCGACCGCCTGGTTACCCGAGCAGCCGCTCATGTCAGAGATGATCGGGAGGAACACGGCGAGTACGATCACTGCGGAGAGCGTGTCTTGGTAGAACGCAATCACGCTGGCCGCGATCAGATTGAGCACGATGTTGATGCTCAACCACGACAGCCGGCGCCAAGCACGCGTGAACGTCGGCATGCTCCGAAGCTCTTCGCCGCCAACGATTCCTTGCGCCTTCAGATGGTCGCTTGCCTCGCGCTCGCCAACTGCCTCGGCCACGTCGGCGTGGCGAACCACTCCGACCAGGACCGAATCTCGATCGATGACGGGGACACCTCGGTACGCCCGCGTGGCGAAGAAGTCTCGCAACCTCTCGAGCGTGGCACCGACCGGCACGATCTCCATGTCTGTGATCATGATCTCCGCGACAGGCGTACTGGATGCCGTCAGTACGAGGTCTCTGAGGCGTAAGACGCCCCGTAGGATGCCTTGCCGATCGGTCACGTAGATGTACTGGACGTCGTGACGCTGGTATTGCTCGGTGTTCTGGCGAAGGTTCGCGAGTACGGCGTCTACAGTGACGTCCTGTGGAAAGCTCAGGTACTCCGTGATCATCAGGGAGCCGGCGGTCCCCTCTTCGTATTTGGCTAGCCGCTCTGCCTCGGCGGCCTCCTCTGGCGGCATCTCCTGTAGGATCGCGCGAGCCTCGTCGGTCGGGAGGCTTGCGATGATATCTGCTTGCTCGTTGCTTGGGAGCCAAGCAACAATATCGGCGGCCTTGTGCGGTTCGAGTTCGGTCAAGACTTCCGTTGCTTGCGCGTCGGGAATGGTTTCCATCAGCGCTCCGCCCGTCTCTGGACCCAGCATCTCGAGGAGTCGGGCGCTCTCCTCGTTGCCAAGGCGGCTCAACGTGTGGGGGAGCTCATTCCGCGGTAGCCCTTCGATGAGCGCCTGTGCGCCGCTCGCGTCTCGCGCGCGGATTAGGTCGTGGAGGGTTCTCCAAGGAGCGTGCTCTTCTGCGGAGTCGTCAGCGCTGGTCATGAGTGGCTGGTACCACCGCATGTTCGGGAAGTCACAGGGATCGGCGTGACGCCTCGTCTATCGCATGACGCGCTTCGCGAAGGCGACGGCGATCCGCTGATAGCTTGAGGGCAGGAGCCGGGTAAGGCCGTCGTAGAAGTAGGCGTCGGGCCCGACGAGGACGCGACGCTTGTTCCTCTCGACAGCACCGACGATCGTGCTCGCGGCCTTCTCCGCGGTGGTAATGAAGTTCTTCTCGATCCTGGGCCTCAGCGCTTCGCGGTCGAAGCCGAGGTCGCTCACGCTTTCCCGGTTGCGGGCGTTTCGCGCGATGCCGGTCTTGATTCCGCCCGGAAAAACCGCGGTCGCGCTCACTCCGCACGCCATCATGTCGAGTTCTTCGCGCAACGACTCCGTGAAGCCGCGAACGGCGAACTTCGCTGCGTTGTAGGCGCACTGGGCTGGGATGCCGGCCAACCCGAAAACACTCGAGACGTTGATGACGTGTCCGTCGCCGCTGGCCTGGAGGTGAGGGAGAAACGCTTTCGTGCCGTAGACGACTCCCCAAAAGTTGATGTTCATCAGCCACTCGA
Organism: Polyangiales bacterium; assembly: GCA_049670545.1. Lineage (GTDB taxonomy): Bacteria > Myxococcota_A > Polyangia > Polyangiales > Houyiibacteriaceae > SG8-38. The sequence goes on along the minus strand of JBATTM010000267.1, from coordinate 3,599 downwards.
AGTCTTCGTACTCGGTTCCTTGGACGCTGCTCGACAGTGAGACACCGGCATTGTTGAAGATGAGATTGACTCGACCGTGATCGGTCGAGACTTCGTCTGCCCAGGCGTATACGGCGCTTCGGTCGGCGACATCGACCACCCGACTCGTCACACGGGTGCCGCGCAGCTGATCGACCGTTGCCTGAAGCCCCTCCTCGTCGACGTCACTGAGAGCGAGTTGGCAACCACGTTGTCCGAGATCGAGCGCGAGCCCTCGACCGATGCCAGACCCAGCGCCCGTGATCGCCGCCACCTTGTTCTTGAAGTTCTTCATGACTTTGCTCCCCGCGATCCATGGATGTTCGTGATCTGTCACAAGTTGCCCGCTCCTACGACCCCGTCTCGCGGGAGCCCTGAGGGGCCGTCGGGGTCTCGCCAACGCCACCGCCGTATGGCAAAGGAACTCCCTTGGAAAGAGCCGCCCATCTTTGGACCCGACTCGCTGCCCTCGCTTTCGGCGCTGCCCTCATCGGAGGTTGCGGCGGGCAAAGCACAGAGGGCGTGTGCGTCTGGCGCGCGGCCGGTGCCCGCGGTGCGGAGATCGTGGGCAAAGAGGGCGAGTGTAGCGTCGTTGAAGCTGGTTCCGGGGACCTCTCGCTCACGGTTCTCGACCGCGACTCGTTTCGCGCAAGTCGATTCTCAGAGGCCGTCATCCGATTCGCGCCCGGCGCGCCATTTCGCGAGGTGCTCGCCACCGAAGAAACGGCCGGCCGAAACGAGGTGCCAGGGTTCGAACTCGAATATGACACGCTTGAATGCGAAGATGATGGTCCCTGCCAGGTCGCAGGGCGCTATCGATGTCGAAGTGCTGAGTGGACGGACGACGTGCCGACCACGCCGGCGATTGGCAGCTTCGTGGTCTCACTCGCCGATACGCGGGCGAACGGCACCATTCAGGCCGAGTGTCCAGGTGGCCGGTTGGAGGGCGACCCCAATGAAACACCGCCAGGGGTCGTGACGATCGATCTGTCGTTTCGGGGGATCGAAGCGCCCTAGCCATCACGGCACAACGCCGTGCACGACGGGCTTCTCTTGCGGGTGTGGTAGCGTCCGGGCGATGCGCAACTGTTTCGGGGTGATCGCGATCTGCGGCCTGCTGTTCAGCCAGACGGCTCGCGCAGACGACCGGGAAGACAAGAAGCAAGAGCGCGCCGAAGCCAAAGAGCAGCGGAAGTGGCACGGGCAGGCGGCCGCGGGACTCGACTACGGGGTCAATCCCGCATTCGAGGGATTCGGGTTCTTTCTCTTCCAGGCCACCCGCGACGATTTGGTTCGCGAGGGTTCGCTCCGCCTCTATTACAACACCGATACGGTCGAAGTCGGTCTCGATCGAATCTCGCTCGCGAAGAACCTCGACCTATTCGTCGCGGTGAAAGGCCAAGCGTTCTTCGCCAACCTACTTCGCTACTACTATGTTGGCGGTCTCCGAGACAGTGACTTCGGAATCAACGCGAGCTACTTGCTGTTCAAGACCAAGTTGCAATGGCACTTTGCGCCTGACCACACCTTCGAGGTGATCGCGGACGTTCGGCACTGGTGGTTCGGGGATGACGACACCGCTGCGACCTTCGTGCTTCCCGTCGATACTTGGGTATTCGAACCGCGCGTGGGTTACGTGTTCTGGAACGTCGATTCCCCTGGAGGGGAATGGACGGCCGACAAGATTTTCCCGCGCTTCGAGGGGAACGCGGCCAGCGTGACGGTGGGTGTCGACGTGCGTTCGGACCTCAACGTTTGGGGCGTGCAGCCCGGTCGGAACGACCCCACCGAGGGAATCGTCACGATCAACCAATGGTATCGAGGAGGTTGGCAGTTCGTCCCCTTCTTCCGACTCGAAGTCCAAGAGACGGCGAACTACGGCTGGAATCAGGACGACATCTCGCGGCAACGTGTTGGCGGCATGAACCCGTACTCGATCACGGTGCCGGGTGTTCCCTGGGCAGGCGTCATCTCTTCACGCCTGCTCATCGCGCAGGCGAGCGGGCACTTTCGACTCAAGAAGGACAAACCTCAGGAACTCGGCGTGTTGGTCTCGGGGGGCACTGTCAACGATCCCTTCCGAACGGGGAATCTCGACAAGTTCGGTGGCATCGGCGGCGTTGCGCTCATCACTGATCTGCGCTGGGGCCCGGTAAGCCTCTACGGACGCCTGGGATACGCGTTCCCCGTAGACTGGCTGGCCGACGAGGTCTTCCTCTCGATCTTCGGCGGCCTCGGCGTCGATCTGTTCTAGACGCGCTAGGGTCGTGCCTCTTCGCATCGGGTCGCGCTCACAAATCCAGAACAGTTCCAAAACTGATCTGGGCACCCGGCTGAGCAAAGACAGGCCTCGCACCCTAGGCCAGCTTCGCAAGGGTCCGCGCAAGAGGCTATCGCGCACGTCCGTTCCTCACCGAAGCAGAAGGGGCATCCGGCTGGTAGTCCCAGCACATCCGCGGACTGCTCGACCATGCATCTTCCGAGACAGTTGGTCAGCTCGGCGCGTGTCAACAAGGTGGCGTCCGCCAGCACTTGGCTGACCTCTAACGCGCATCCGGCCGGAGTCAGGAACGGCGCGTTTCCGCAGAGGCAATCGGAGGACATCGCAGTCAGGGCCTCCACGCCGACGAACGACCCATTGTCGTTGGTATAGGTGACGTTGGCTCGTACGCGCTCTTCACTAGGGCAGGCGTCGAAGTCTTCGCCCGCGTACCCACCCACGCCGGGCTGGCCAGGGCCCCCGAGGCCTCCGTTTCCGCCTGTCCCGCCGAGGCCACCGGCCTCGCCCCCAGTACCCCCGTCGTCGTCGCAACCTCCGGCGAGGCCCGCGAGGAAGAGGGCAAGTAGCGCGACGGTGGCTCGACGGTTGTGCATGACAACTCCAGGTTGAGTCTACACCCGTAAAACCAGGTCCGACAGCTCCGATGCGATCCGCACGGCGATTCACGCACTCTCACCGTCGCAGATTTGGGACGAACTCGGGCGACACAACCTCGCTGCCGGGCTGCGTGGCCTGCTCTCCCGCACCGAGCGACGTCGAGGACAAGAGTCCGGCCTTCACTGATCCTCGCACGTGGCCTCACGTCGACCCCGAGTCCAGCTCCGGAGCGCGTCGGTGGGCCCCTCATCCGGATCTGAGGCAGGCTCAGCACGAGTAGACCCGAACCACAGAGAGGCGCGCGATGGACTTGGGAATGATCGGACTTGGCCGGATGGGGGCAAACCTCGTGCGGAGGCTCCTGCGCGATGGTCATCGCGTCGTGGCGTACGACGTCGACCCGGCTTCGGTTGCGACGGTGGTATCCGAAGGTGCAGAAGGGGCGGCGACACTCGCTGAGCTTGCAAGCAAGCTCAGCGGCCCGCGCGCGGTGTGGGTCATGGTTCCTGCGGCGATCACGGGAAAAGTGATCGAGGATGTCGCGGCGCACCTCGGGCGCGGCGACGCCATCATCGATGGCGGCAACTCGTTTTATCAAGACGATCTGACTCGAGCAGCGACACTCGCGAAGGAGGGCATTCATCTTCTCGACGTAGGCACGAGCGGTGGGGTGTTTGGGCTCGATCGGGGCTTTTGCCTGATG
>JBATTM010000266.1:0-10277 GCA_049670545.1 Polyangiales bacterium | reverse complement strand
CCACTACCGCTTCCACGTCATGGCCCTCGAAAACATGATGCACGAAGCCCTAGAAGAACAACAACGCAAGTGGTTCGCCAAAAAGGGGACAGTCCCCTTTAACGAAGGGTTAAAGGGCGAGGCGGATTAACCCCTGATTAAAGGGGACTGCCCCTGATTAAAGGGGACTGTCCCCTTTTTTTTCTTGGAGGAGGGTGTGGAGGTGGGACTTCCAGCGGTTGACGAGGCTGGTGTAGTGGTCGTCGTGTTGGCGGAAGATGCGTTCCATGGCGAGGCCGCGCATGAAGTAGAGGGTCATCTCGACGGCGATCTTCGCTTCACGATCGTCTCGGCCCGTGAGCCGCTGGAAGCCGGCTTGGATGCGGGCGCCGAGGCCGCGTTCGAAGTCGCGAAGCTTGTCCCGAAGCTCCGGGTCTGTGCGGGCGGCAACCATGAGCTCAATGACGGCCCAGTACAGCGGGTCTGAGAACATGTCCCAGAGCATGTCGACCATGGTGTCGATCGGCGCACCGCCCTGTTCGATACGCGCCGCGATTTCGATTTCGAACTCCTTCGAACGCTCATCGGTGAGATGCTCGGTCGCCGCGATCAGAAGGTCGGCACGACTCGGAAAGTGGTGCAGTTGAGCCCCTCGGGACAGTCCGGACCGCTCGCCGACCTCAACCGTCGTCGTCCTGGGGTAGCCGATATCGATCAGGCTCTCGAGGGTCGCATCGAGAAGCTTGGTCCGGGTGATCCGGCGCCGCTCTGCCTGAGGCACGCGGGCCTTCTTCTGCGCAGCGCCGGCTCCCGGGTTCTTCACGTCATCACTCCTAGTCGCGACGATACATCGTCACGACCGCAGCGCCACCAAGACCCAAGTTGTGCTGGAGGCCCACGCGTGCGCCTTCGACCTGACGGTCCTCCGCTTGGCCGCGCAGGTGCCAGACGAGCTCCGTACACTGCGCGAGGCCAGTCGCACCGAGAGGATGTCCCTTCGAAAGCAAACCACCGCTGGGATTCGTGACGAACTTACCACCGTAGGTGTTGTCGCCCTCTTCGATGAACTTCTCGGCTTCGCCCTCGGCGCAGAGCCCCAGAGCTTCGTAGGTGAGCACTTCGTTGGTTGTAAAGCAGTCGTGAAGCTCGACGACATCGACGTCCTCAGGACCCACGCCGGCTTCTTCGTACACCGCCTGCGCTGCCGCCTTCGCCATGTCGAAACCAACCATCTTGATCATCGAGTCGCCAAAGCTCGACTCGTAGTCGGTGCGCATCGTCTGCCCCGCGATGTAGACGGGATTCGAAATGCCTTTCTTCTTGGCGAATTCTTCTGAACATAGGATCGCAGCCGCCGCGCCGCAGGTGGGGGGGCAACACTGATACCGTGTCAACGGGTCGAACACCTCGGGCGACGCGAGGATCTCTTCGACGCTCAGGAGGTCGCGAAAAAGCGCATAGGGGTTCTTGGCCGCGTGCTGGCGCGCCTTGGCGTTGACCTTGGCAAACGTCTCGCGCTTGGTCCCGTACTTCCATCGGTACTCACGACCTGCGCCGCCAAACATTTGCGCGGCGGGCGGGGCGGCGGTGAAACCCTGCGACTCGTTCATCACGTTCACGTGAAGGCCGAGCGGATTCGGCCGATCGTTCCAGGCGCTCGAGAGCGCGCCTTTTTGCATCTGCTCGAAGCCGACCGCGAGTGCGCACTCGACGATGCCGCCCTCGACCATCTGCTTCGCAAGCATCAACGCACTCGACCCCGTGGAGCAGTTGTTGTTGACGTTGTAGACCGGAATTCCGGTGAAACCGACGTCGTAGACCGCACGTTGACCGCATGTGCTGTCGCCGTAGACGTACCCGGCGACGGCCTGCTCCACATCGGTGAAGTCGACGTTTCCATCCGCCAGCGCCGTCTTGATCGCCTTCGCGGCCATCACGTTGTAGTCCTCGCTCTGGCCGGGCTTGGCGAAAGGCACCATGCCCACACCGATTACGTTTACCTTGCGTCCCATCGTTGCTCCTTCGCGCTCGTCGGCGAGTCTAGATCAGGCCTTTAAAGAATGAGAGTCCATGCACGGGTCGTACATCCCCGTCTATGCGTAGCTTTCCTTGTTGGTAAAGGGTCTGCACCGAGGCCTCGCCTCGAGCCAGCGACGCGAGGTCCCCATCGGTGACCACTAGGGTCGTGGTGGCGCCATCCGTCTCGCCTGTTTTGAAAGCGGGGGGCTGGTTCTTGAGGTCCACGACCCACTTGGTGTCCGGGTCCCGCACATAGAACTGGAGCACCGCACCAACCTCTGCGGCGAGGCCCGGTTGATCTGCGAGGCGGCGACCGAGAGCCTCGAATACCTGTGGCGCAAGCGCCTCGTTCGAGGACGTAGGAGGCGTCGCTGCAGTCGTCCCGTTGGTTTCAGGCCTTGCACTGGCCTTCGCTGGCGCCGCTCCGCCCGTGCGCTCAGCCGCCTTCTGCATCACGAGATCGAATGACATCTCGCCGAGGGCTTCGAGCTTGCTCGTCGCCATCATGTCACCGCTCACCTTGAGCTTGCCGCTTCCGAACAGTTTCATGGGGTCGGCCTCGCCCTTTTGCAGCGCGATGTAGTTCGCTTCCGACAGTTCGAGCGTACAGTCGGGTTTCGCCGTTTCGCCAGCCCCCGCGTTGCCGCTCTTCATGTCGATCGTCCACAGGCTCTGCGGGTCCGTCAGCTTCACCTGAAACACCGTCTTCGCCTTCTCCGCAATGCCGGGGTTTTCCCGCAAGTGTTGATCGATCGCTGCGACGATGTCTGCTGACGTTGCCTCGACGGGCGCGCCCGGCTGCGCCGCCGAAGCCGCAGGTTTCTTTTCCTTGGGCTTGGGTAGCTCCTCAAAGAGCTGAACGGCGGCGTTGGAGATCACGGTGGAGTCCCGCTCTTTGACGCGGCACTGAAACACGATTCGCTGGTCGGACTCCTTCCACATCTCGGTGATCAGTGTCTCGCCGGGAAACACGTTGTCCGCGAATCGTACCTGAATGCTCTTGAAGAATTCTGGGTTCCCCTCGGGGGCGAACTGATCGATCACGCGCCGGCCGGCGTACCCGAAGGTGCACAAACCGTGCAGGATCGGCTTCTCGAACCCGAACGCCTTCGCGAACCCGGGATCGGCGTGCAGGGGATTCCAGTCACCGCTCAGCCGGTAAAGCAACGCCTGGTTCTCGGGGATCTTGTCCTCGACCACGAAGTCGGGCGCACGGTCAGGCGCGACGTTGATCGGGTCGCTCGGGCCGCGGTCGCCACCCCATCCCCCGGCGCCCCGGATGAACGTCGTCATGTCGTTCTTGATGAGGAGGTCGCCATCTTCGTCGTACGAATTGATCTGCGTGACGACGAGTGCGCCCTTGCCTTTGTCGTAGATCTTCTCGATGTGAGCCTTGTGCGTCAACGTTGCGCTCTTCGGGAGTGGTCGCATCAACTCGGTGTATTGCTCACCATGAAGAAGACGGTCGAGGCCGTAGTTCAGGCCAGGCGCCGTCTTGCCTTCCTTGGCGAGTTGCAGAACGACATTGCTACCCGGAACGACTGCGAACGTAGGAAGCGCCTTCATGCCACTTGACGCGCCCTCGTAGACGTATCGCAGGCCAGCCTCGTCGTTCGGGTCACCGGCAGCGCCGATCCCAAGCGCGTAGAGTGCGAGGTCTTTCTCGTCGTAGCTCGACGTCACGGGCTCGAACTTCGCCCCAAGCGCGAGATCCACATCGATGAACTCGTTGCCCCCCTTTGAAGGCCCAGCCTCGACGTTCTTGATGATCGGCCCGAGAGACTCCATCAAGCTACTGACGTGTTCCGTCTCGCTAAAATCGTTGATCTCTTTCCAGCCGTCCCGCAGAAGTTCCGGAGTGACCTCGCGGCCCAAGCGGTAGGTCTTCCCGGGAGTGCGCTCCCATCGGAGACTCGAATAGAATCCGCCTCCGACTTCAAACACACCGCCCGTCGTGTCGTTGTCTTCGCTGCAAAGGTAGGCAACCAACGGCGACACGTACTCTGGCTTCAGCGAGTCAAACACCGCAGGCGGTAGGAGACCATCGGTGAGGCGCGACGCAGCGAAGGGCGCAATCGTATTGCAGAGGACGTTCTTCCGCTGCCCCTCGAGTGACAACGTATTCGCGAACCCCACGAGGCTCAGCTTCGCCGACCCATAGTTCGTCTGGCCGAAGTTGCCATAGATGCCAGCCGAAGACGTGGTGAAGAGAATTCGCCCGTAGCCCTGCTCGTTCATGATGGGCCAGGCCGCCTTCGTGACCTTGTACGCGCCGAAGTTGTGAACGCGAAAGATGATGTCCCAGTCGGCGTCGGTCATGTTCTTGAACGACTTGTCCCGAAGAATGCCGGCGTTGTTGATCACGATGTCGACACGCCCCCAGGCGTCCATCGCCGTCTGGACAATCGCATCACCGTCTTCGACCGAGTCGTAGTTCGCGACCGCCTCACCTCCTGCCTGTTTGATCTCCTCGACGACCCGATCGGCGCTCTCGGAAGACTTTCCGGCTCCGTCGGTGGAACCACCGAGATCGTTGACGACCACCTTGGCACCGCGAGACGCCAACAGAAGTGCATGCGAACGGCCGAGCCCCTGGCCAGCACCGGTCACGATCGCAACACGCCCTTCAAAGCTGAGTTCTTTGCTCATATTTCCTCGACTTCAGAAACAATCAGAGCTGACTGTTTATTCCAAATACCCGTTCTGTCAATGCAGGGCAGCGCGGATCGAACGCAGGGGGCGGTTTTCGGCTACGATCCAGACATGGGTCACGGACACACCCACGCCGCCTCCGCCGAGCAGGGTGCGGCCAACCGAAAGCGTCTCGGCATCGCGTTGGTCCTCACCGCCATCTACATGGTGGCCGAGGTCGTCGGTGGGTACGTTTCGAACTCGCTCGCCCTTCTGGCCGACGCCGGCCACATGCTCTCGGACGTTGCCGCGCTCGGGCTCTCACTCGCGGCGGTCTCCTGGTCGCAGCGGCCCGCAACACGCGAACGCACCTACGGTTTCCATCGTGCCGAGATCGTCGCGGCGCTGATCAACGGTGCGGCACTCTTGGTCGTCGCCGTGCTCATCGCGGTCGAGGCCTGGGAGCGCATGTCAAAGCCGGAAGACGTCGATGCCACCCTGATGATCGCGATCGCCGCGGGAGGCCTCGCGATCAACCTGATCAACCTTCGCATCTTGAGCGCGGGGCGAAACGAAAACCTCAACGTGAAGGGCGCCTGGCTTCACGTCATGGCCGACACCCTCGGGAGCATTGGCGCCATCATGGCAGGTGCCGCGATCATGTTCTTCGGATGGGAGTGGGCCGACCCAGTGGCATCGCTGTTGATCACGGCACTCGTCGTGTTTTCGGCATGGGGCCTGCTGCGGGAGACGCTCGACGTGTTGATGCAGAGTGTCCCGAAACACATCGCGATCGAAGATGTGATCGAGATGCTCGAGGGGCTCCCTGGAGTTCAAGATGTCCACGACCTTCACATCTGGTCACTCACCAGTGGCCGCCATGTGTGCACCACGCACTTGGTTGTCGACCAAGCAGCACACGCGCAGGCGGTCATCAAGGCCGCCCGCGAGGCGTTGTCCGAACGTTTTGACATCCACCACACGACCGTTCAAATCGAGAGCGAGGATTCGCGCATCTCATGCAATCCTTGCGATCCGCCAACGAGAATCGCGAGCTGAGCGGCGCTCAATCTTCTTCGGAGTGAGCCCGACTCCGAAAGCGTGCGAGGCGGTCCGGAAACAACAACGGCAACCTCTCGCCGCTACTTGGCAGCGGTTTTCCGTGTAGTACGCCGAGAGCCCGGCTGAGTTCGACCGCCTCATACCCGCGAGTCGAAAAGAGCCGCATCTCGTCTTCGGTGAGTGTGAGAATCCAATCGGCGAGCCCCAACTGGCTGAGATTGCGTTGGCGGCGCAGCTCGTGAACCACGTGGATGGGGTCGGTCGGATCCCAGCGGTGCAGATCGAGGACGTCGAGGATTGCGATGTACAGTGGCATCGAAGGCCAGCTGATGCCGCGCTCGATCTGAGAGACCTGCGACTTCGACACTCCGAGGCGTTTGGCCAGATCGTCCTGGGTGATGCGGCGTTCCTTGCGCACTCGCTTGATGAACGCACCCAGGTTCTTGAGCTGAGCCGCCTTGTGCACTTTGCGCTCTTCGTCTTGTCGTTCAGCCATGTCGTTTCAGGACGTTGCGCGGACGACGCCACCGGTGCGAAGGTCGAGCCCGTCGAGACAGCCCGCGACGCCCTCGAGGACCGCCGGCGCGCCCGTCGGATCCGAGATCGGATTGATGATGCACACGTCGACTCCGGCCTCCGCATACGCGCGAACCCGTCCTCGTACTAGCTCCTTCGGCCCTACGATGGCCATGGCGTCGCAGAGCTCATCGGTCACGCCGGCGGCCACCCCAGCGCGGTCTCCCTTGGCAAACGCCTCCCGAATCTGTCGCGCTTCGTCCTCGAATCCGATCCACTCGAAACACTTGTTGTAACCAGGGGTCGCCGCGTACGCACCGAACACGTTGCGCACGAGTCCCCGCCCGATCGCGGCGTCGTCGACAACGACCGTATGCAACCGCGCAACAACTTCCAGCTCGTTGGGATCGCGGCCCGCCGCCTCGGCCCCGGCGCGAACTTCCCCAAGGACCTGCGCAAGCGCTGACTCAGGGACCATGTTCAGGCACACACCATCGCACAACGCGCCGGTCAGCCGAAGCATTCCCTTGTTGAGCGCCCCGAGATAGATCGGCACATCGCCAGCCACGGGGCCACCCAGCCGAAAGTTCTTCGCGGACAGTGTCTTGCCCTCGTAGTTGGTCTTGGCGCCGCTCAACATCTCCCGAAGAATTTCGACGTGCTCGCGCATCCGCGTGAGCGGCTTGTCGTAGGGTTGCCCAGCCCAATCGTGGACGATCGTCGGAGACGACAAGCCGAGCCCGAGAATGAAGTTGCCCCCGGTCATTTGACTGAGCGTCATCGCGGCCATCGCGTGCGCCATAGGCGTCCGGGTCTGCGCAGGTACGACGGCCGTTCCGATGCGCATCCCCGGAGCCCCCTGCGCCACCGCGCCCGCAAGCGCATAGGAGTCGCCACCATTGACTTCGGCCATCCAGACTTCTTCGTAGCCGGCCTGACGTGCACCACTGACGAGTTCGATCGCCCCCGCGGCGCTCCCAATCGGCAAGGTGAGACCTAGCCGCACATTCTTCTGAGTCCGCTCCATGAAGGGCGACCCTAGCCGAGTCGACGAGATTTGGGGAGTGCAGAGCGCAACTCTACGTCGATTCGGCCCGCCTCTCGTCCCTGCGGCGCACGGCATCGGCCGCACGCTGGCGCTCCTCGTCGGTGTCGGCCCGCAGGGGAGGCACGGGGCACGGCTTTCCATCGTCGCCAATATTGACGAACGTGAGCCGCGCATCGGCACAGAGTGCGCGCTCCCCTTCGTGTTCGCGCTCGACGCGAACGCCGATCTCCATCGACGTGGTGAAGGCCGCGTTGATACAGGCGGTCAGACGAACGACATCTCCGACTTTGATCGGCGCCCGGAACTCCAGCGCATCCACACGGGCTGTAACCGACACACGACCGCAGTGACGTTTGGCCGCGATCGAGCTTCCGATGTCGATCCAGCTCATGATCACACCCCCGAACGCGGTACCAATGGCATTGGCGTGCTGCGGCAAGACGAGTTCGGTCATCTCGGTAAACGATTCGGAGGGGGACTTGGCCTTCATGACCGAAGCATAGCCGACTACTCGGGTGTGTGTGGCCAGCTACACGGTCGACGCGTTCTGTGACGAGTCAGAGCCGACCTAGGAACGCGATGAGGAGTTGCGCATGATTGTGGGAATCGGCTTTGGTGGCGTAGAGAAACGTGGCCTTGTCGTTTCCGATGAGTTCGCGGAGAGCCTTCGCGGCGTCCTTGCGCGCGGACAGCTCTCGACGATATCGCTTTCGAAACTCTGCCCACTCGCCGTCAGGGCTGTGAAACCAACGACGAAGCTCGGTGGACGGCGCAAGCTCTTTGGCCCAGTGATCAATTCGCGCCACCTCCTTCGAGAGGCCGCGGGGCCATAGTCGATCCACCAAGACGCGCATGCCGTCCCCAGGAGCCGCAGCTTCGTACACGCGTTTCGCTCCAATCTTCATGACTCCTGGATTGTACGCGAGAACCCTCGCGCAGGTTACGTAGTCGTTCTCCTTTGCGAGCCGGTCTGATAGAAGCGGCGGAGGATGCCTTCCAGTCGCCGAAGAAGGGTCGTGATCTCGGGAACGGTAGTTTTCGCTGCGATCGTCACGACATTGGTCTATTTCATCGTCCGTCCGCTACCTGTTTCGCCGACCCCCGCGCACTTCGACTGCTACGACCTCAGCCAGGGCGCGTACGTCCCGATCGAGAAGCCGCGTCAGGTCTTCGGAATCGGGCTGTCGTACGCCGCCCACATCGAGGAGACCGCGTCCAGCTTCGACCCGGACCGCGCACCCCCAGTATTCGAGAAGCTGCCGAGTAGTGTGGTTCGTACCGACGCCGAGGTCCCGATGCCGAGTCGCGACGCACTGATCGAGGCCGCCGACGCATTCGAGCCAGGCCTGGGTGCGACCCTGCATGCAGAGTTTCCGAACCTGTCTGCTCTGCTCGACTACGAAGTGGAACTGGGATTCGTGGTTCTCGACGACATCGATCCATCACAACTCGACGATTCCAATTTTGCGCCGCGCCTCGGGTTCTTCATCGCCAACGACGTGTCGGCCCGATCGATCGCGATTCTCGGCGAGGGGAGGCCGAACCGCGTGGCGTACTGGGGCGTCTCGAAGAGTTTCCCGGGTTTCACGCCGATTGGGAGCCGCGCATGGGTGCCCCTCACGGCGACACCCAATGGCATCCCTTGCCTCGAAATCGAAACTCTCGTCAACGGCGAGGTACGTCAGCGACAGACAACGAACGACTTGATCTATACGCCGCGCGAGATGCTGGCGTTCGTGCATGAAGCGTTTCCCAATACCGCTCTGTCGCGCGGTACGATCGTGCTGACGGGGACCCCGGGAGGCGTCGCGATGGTTACCCCTAGATGGCTCGTTCGCACCAGCAATCTCCTGCGCCTAAGTCGTTTCCGCAAGCTTGCCGCCAAGCTCGACGGTGACACCGAACGGTTCTTGAAGGCGGGTGACCGTGTCACGGTACGCGGCCAAGGAATCGGCCGCGTCAACGTGACGATCGTCTCGCCGCCGACTGAGCCCCCCGTTCACTGAAGCGCATAGCGGATGGGGAGCGAGATCTCTCGTTCGCGCCATCCGAGTTCGTCGGGCGGTGCCGGAATGTGGAGGGCCATCACGGAATCGGTGGCTGACTCATCAAGCACCGAATGTCCTGAAGACGACAACACCCGAACCCCGAGGACGCGTCCGTCGGCACCGATCGTAATCCCAACACTCAACTTCCCCTCGAGCTTCATTCTTACCGCGGAGCTCGGATAGTTGCGCGTTGCGATCTTGTTCACTTCCCTTTGGATCTCGCGTAGCCACGCCCGAAGCGCAGAGCGTCGATCGATGCCTTCTTGGCCACTTCCCGATCCTGCGCGAACCGCGCCAGGGTTCGTACCCGCGGATCCCATCACCATCGAATGACTGGACGCGACCGCGCGCCCGGGCTCGTCGCCATCGGACGCGGAGTCGGACTCGTCCACGTCGCTCACTTTCGGCGTCGGTACCTCGGTGGGTGCGGCCACCGCGACGGTGCGCTTCGGCTTGCGCTTGATCTGTCGGAACTTCTTCTCCGGCACGGCCTCCGGCTCGACCGCGTCTCCGATCTGTTTGTCGTCGCCGAGGCGCCCGCCGCCTTCTTCGGTGATCGTGATGTACTCGATCGCTTCGACCTCCGAGCTTCGATCGTCGTCGACAGGGCTGCTCGCAAGCGCCACGAAGAACGCGCAGTGCACCATCAACGACGGAAACACATAGCTGCCAAACCTGAGAAGCATCGGGAATCACACCCTGACATTGAAAATCATCTTCAACAAGTGCGCTTCGGGGTTGTCCATGAAATCAGAATAACCAAGCAATTCTAGATCCTTAGAACGTCACCTGAACACCCACCTGAAACGAGAACGGGGCGTTCGGGCGGGCGCCGAACGGCCGGCGAGACACGATGGCACGCGTGTTGGTCACGTTCTGCAGCCGTACGTACGCCTCGACCGGCTCGAACCGCACACGGCCCACCATGTCGAGCACGAAATAGCCGTCGGTCTCCGGGAGAAGTGTGTTGGGGC
>JBATTM010000265.1:0-8574 GCA_049670545.1 Polyangiales bacterium | reverse complement strand
GGCCTGCTCGGGACTCATGAACTCCGGGGTACCGAAGACCATCCCCTGTTGGGTCAGGACCATCGATCCAGGCCGCATCTGACGCTCGGTGACTTTCGCGAGGCCGAAGTCGAGCACCTTGGGAAAGTCACGAATCCCCCCTTGCGTGGTCACGAAGATATTCTCCGGCTTGAGATCGCGGTGCACGATTCCGACCTGATGCGCTTCCTCGAGCGCACCACAGACCTGGACCATGATCCGAACGGCCCGCTCAGGATCCAGCGCACCTTCCGCCCGAACGAGCTGAGCGAGGTTCTTCCCGACCAGGTGTTCCATCACGAAGTAGCAGGCGCCATCGTCGAGCTGGCCGTAGAGAAACACGCGCGCGGTGTTGGGATGGGAAAGTTGGCTCATGGCCCTCGCTTCACGACGAAAGCGCGAGACCAGATCACTGCGCGATAGGTAGCGGGCGTGGAGGATCTTGATCGCCACATTGCGATTCATGTCGGGCTGCTCTGCGCGATAGACAGCACCCATCCCGCCCTTGCCTATCTTCTCCACGATACGGAACTGGCCGGCGACCTCTTTGCCCAGATACGAATCGCTCACGCCGCCAGGTTAGCACCCGGAATCCTACCCGGTGAGGAAAGTGCGAGAAGGGTTAACACAATCCAGATGCTGTCGGCGATCAACAGATGCACGAGCTGGAGCCAGACCGGCGCGAGGAGGGCCACGTTGAGGAACCCCAACGCCAATTGAGTCAGTGCCAATACACCGAGGCCCAGGGCGGGGACCCGCAGTCGAGTGCCTCCCGGGTCACGAAGAAGAAGCCCGGTGAGCCACACCAGATACCCAGACCCGGCGATCGCGAGGACGGGGTGCCAGAGACGCAGCCGCAAGAACAAATGCGACGACGGCGAGAGATCGGCTTCGAGCGCCTCGGTCAGGCTCGCCGCGGGAAACAGGGTGTCACCAAGCGCAGCCACCGCCCCACTCACACCCGCGGCTAGCAAGAGAGCGGCGGCACCACCAAAGAGTGCGCGTGCACGAGTCTCGGTCGGCCATCGGAGCCCCGGCACGTGCTTGGCACTCGCCATCAGCCACGTGAGCGCCGCCAGTAGAAGAAAGGTGTTGGTCAGATGGGCCGACATCCAAGCCGCAAGAGCCGTCGATGGATTGTCTGCGACCATCCGAAACAGGACGAGGCCGGCGCCAATGAGGGCCTCGGTGGTCATGAAGAGCAAGCTCCACCCTGCCGCAGATCGCGTCGGATGCCCCTTGCGAAAGAGCCGCAGTGACCAGACCCACATCGCCAGCGTGGCGATCCAACAGAGGCCCGACGTGACACGATGCGTAAGCTCGACGATGGTCTTCGACGACGGCTCTACGGGAAGAACGACGCCGTTGCAGAGTGGCCAGTGGTCCCCACAGCCGTCACCGGAGAGCGAGGCCCGCACGAAGGCGCCCCAAAGCACGACCGCCACGGTGTAAGGGAGCAGCACGGACGCGGCGACCGCGAAACGCCTAGTGGGAGGCACGGCGCAACGATGGAGTCGAACTCAGCCGACGTCAACGATGGCGAACTTCATCGTCTTTTCTTCATCGCCTCGGCGGTACTCGACGATCAAGTCCGAGGCGGTTTGTAGGTCTTCCCACACCTCGGAAGCGTGTTCCGGCCGCGAGATCGGTTTCCCGTTGATGCGAGTCACGACGTCACCAGGACGAAGATCGAGCGAGGCGTACGTCAGGTCACCCGGAAATAGTTTCACGATCCGGAAGCCCACGAAGCGGCCCTTGTCGAACGCGGGTTCGGTCTCGACGTTCTGAAGGTAGTCGCCGAGTCCCTTGGCAAGCACGCTGTCCAGCTCCTGCCGCTCGATGACGCCGGTCGTGCGGCGCGGGGCCATGAAGGGGTCTTGCGAAGCGTCCGACGAGGGGGTTGTTTGCTTTTCCCACTCGTCGTCCTTCTTTCGCTCGTGCTCCCAGGGCGTGTCTTCTCCGCCCGAGGTCTCCCATGTGGAGTCTTCCAGCATGTTGCGCTGAAGCTTGGTCGTCCCGTCACATCCGAACGTCGCGAAAGCGAGTAAGAGCAACACGGGTAGTACGAAGCGGATCATGGGGTCTCTCCTCGGAGCGCGGCGACCTCAGCCCAGATCGCGTCGGCCACGCCCTCGATGTCGCGGTTGGCGTCGATGTGACGAATTCTATCATCAGGGAAAAGATCCCCAATCGTCGAATAAAACGCAGCCAGCGCCACCTGCATGCTGTCGGTTTCGTACAGTTCCGGGCTTCCAGAGCGTGAACTACGCCGCGAGGCCGCGACTTCCGGCGTCACATCGAGGACCAGGGTCAAGTCGGGCCGGCGAGCGCGCCGGTTCAGCTCCCGGACCCAACGCGCCGCATCCGGTCCCCCTCCACTGCTCACGGTTTGATAGGCAACGGAGGAGTAGTCGTAGCGGTCACACACAATCGACACTCCATCGAGCAAGTTGGGGACGATCTCCGCCTCGAGATGGTCGAGTCGATCGGCGGCGAACAGGGTTGCCATCGTCGTCCAGCTGGGCGCGTGTGTACCACGATGGCCGGGGACCACGACGCGGCCCGTGAGAATCTGTCGGATCAACACGCCAACCGGCCCGTCGCTTGGCTCGCGCGTGACGTGCACGGGGAGCCCCTTCGCCGCCAGGCGGTCCGACAGTATGTCGCTGTGGGTCGTCGTGCCCGATCCGTCGATGCCCTCGAGAACGATGAACTGACCCTCGATCATTGGCTCGCTCGCTTCGCGTCACCGAACTTGAAGGTCGCTCCAGCTTGCGCATACACCCGTGTGTCAGGGCGCCCGCCTCCGAATACGTCACCTAAGATCCGGCGATCCTTGCCTGCAACAATACCTTCGACTTCCACCCAGACGTTCCATTTTCGGGTCACGACGATCTCGAGCGATCCGCCGAGCCGCCCACGAACCAGATTTTGCCTTCCCGAGTTTGTCACGAGGACGTTGCTATTGGAACCTTCGAAGTCCCACCGGTCGCTGTTGAAGTCCATCGCCATCCAAAGCGACAACGCCCCGCGCGGCGGAAAGTGGAGGCTGAGGATCGGTTCGATGCTGAAGAAGAAGTTGTTCGTCGGATGCTTGTCCCCAAGCATGTCTCGCTGAGACGGTCCTGCGCCGCCGCCGATCTGGAAATCGCCGCCCAACGAAAAGTTGTCGCTCACCCGCCAGCCTGCCTTCGTACTGACGGCAACATCGGTGAGCCGACCAAAGGTCCCCACCCAAATTCCGATGTCGAGAAACTTCGTCAGCCCCGTCCGGAACCCCACCGACGCGATCCACGGCCAGCCCGCCGAGAAATCGAGAGCGGCGACGCCGACCGGCACCGGTGCCCCCGCGTGGGTGACGGTGTTGCGCAGCGGGTCCGTACGACGGGCCTCCTTGTCCTGATCTTCCCCGCCCATGGCCGTGGTCTCGAGCGGGACGAGGATCACTTGCACGAGTCGAACGCGGGTCGACTTCCCGAGGCGCAACTGCTCGGTGTGAGTTCGATATCCTTCCGCCCGCACCTCAATGCGATGCTCGCCCGCAGGGAGGTCGCCTTCCCATGGAATCGGCCCACGCAACTCGCCGTCCACGAAGATTTGCCCATCGGCGACGTTGGCCTCGACTCGAACGGGGATCCCGAGTGGAAACAACTCGGCATAAATGTCGCAGTTGCGAGAGGGGCTCACCGAGCACGTGCGTCGTACCTCGCGATAGCCTTCTGCGCGTACCGCGATCGTGTGGGTCCCGAGTTCGGCGGGCTCGATCGTCACAGGCGGTGCGCCGTAGTCGACTCCATCGATGATGATGGATGCGGCCGGCACGTTGGTGCGAATCAGAATTCGGGCGATGTCGGTGCTCGCCGTCGTGAATCGTACCGAGACCACCCGCTCTCGTCCCGCAACGACGGTCACGTTTTGCTCGACGGGCTCGTACCCGGTCGCACGCGCCATCACGACGTGCTCCCCAGGGGTCAATCCACCCCTGGCCGCGGGTGAGACCCCGATGTCGACTCCGTCCAAGCTCACGACAGCGCCCGGGACGTTGGTGATCACCCGCAGGCTTCCCAAGTCCGGTTGGATCCGAATCGACGCGTCGAGAGTCGTGCGTTCCCCCGCGGTGATCGCCACGGTCTTGGCGAATGGTTGATATCCTTCCCCGGGGCTCCGGATTTCAACGAGATGGTCCCCGGGAGCAAGGCCGTCGACGACGAGGGGTGTCGCTCCGCGCTGCTGCCCGTCGATGAACACGGGCATGCCGGTGACATCAGCGGAGACGAGGAGGGAGCCCCCCTCCTGTTCCTGAGGCCGCAGGGCAACGGGAACGGTGACGACTTGGCCGCTTGCGAGATCGACCCACTTCGAGAACGTGACGAAGCCGCGCTTGCCCACCTGGACGAGATGGCGACCCGGCGGCAGGGTCTCACGTAGTGGGACGTTCCCCGAGGGGGTCCCATCGAGGCGCACCGCTGCGCCGGTCGTCGCGTCGTCACCCGCAGTGATCACCACGACGCCAGGAGCCGGCTTCTGCGCATCCGTCGGCGCCGCGCTCGAACCGACGCCGATCGCCAGCACAATCACGATCCACTTGTCTACCCTCAACCACGGTTGCATAAATCCTCGGACGCACGCGTGGCTAGCCGATTCACCGACGGCACGCCACGCTGTTGTGTACCCCCACCGATACACCGGACGACAGAAAACGACGGAAGAACGTGCTCGGCGCCTCCGATGTCGCAAGAATTTTCGGCCCAAGGAGTTAGGGCGCCACGAAGAGCGCTTCGAAAGGGTCCGGGGCCTCGGACGGTTCCACTGGTGCGGGCATGGGCGGCAGGATCCGCGCAGGGGGCAGGGACTCGTCCTCTTGATGGAACGCAAACTGGGCGATCTCGGCAAGCCCGTACTCGAGTGCATCCGGGCTGATTCGCCCACGCTTGGCCATGTGTTCGAGGAGCCGCGTGGTCTTGCCACGCATCGAACGGGTCAGGGCATCACGCTCGTAAGAAGTGTGGAATCGCTTGGGCGCGGGGAGGATGCATGCGAGAAACACAGCCTCTGCGGGGCTGAGGTCAACCGGTGTGCGACCGAAGTAGTGCATAGACGCGTTTCGCAGGCCGTAGAGGCCGGGCCCGTATTCGATGACGTTGAGATACAGTTCGAGGATCTGGTCTTTGTTGAGCGCGTTTTCGAGCCACCATGTAAGGATGACTTCCTGAACCTTGCGAGCGATCGTCTTTTCGCGCTTCAGGTAGAGGTTCTTCGCCAGCTGCATCGAGATGGTGCTCGCGCCCACGACGTATCTTCCTTCTTCTAAGTTGCGAACGAGCGCGTCCCGAATCGCCCATGGGGCGAACCCCCCATGCTCGTAAAATCGCGCGTCCTCGTGGCTGAGCACTGCCTCGACGAGATACGGACTGACCTCCGTCAGTGGAACCCAGTTGGGGGTACCCGGCCCGGTGACCATCTCGAAACCCGTCTCGTCGGGCTCGATCACGCTGTGACGAAACGGTTGTTGGAATCGATCGACCCGCGCCGCACGAGGCAGCCTCTGAAACTCGCAGAGGTTTCGGACCCGGATCTTGAGTTCGGTGGCTTGGAGATCTCGTGAGTCGACCGCAAGGTGCCCGATGCCGCCCCAGGTCCCGGACCATTGAAACCCGCGAAGGACACCGAGCACATCGGAGGGAATCGCGCCCACGACGTCGTTGCAAGGCGTGGGCGGCATCCTCACCGTGAGATCCGCACGATAGTGCTCGCGGGTCCGCTCGAGCTCGCCTTCGATGAGCACCGTGGCTTTCCCGGATCGGATCCTCGCCTGCTCGATCAGGAGGCGGCGCTCCAGCGGAAACCACACGCCCTCTCCGTCGACCTCGAGGTTCAGGTTCTCGATCGGAGCAGGCGCGAGGCGCTCGGAGGAGAGTGCGCCATTGCGAAGCGACATGGTCCCGTCGAGCCGCATCTGACCCGATGCATCCGCCTCGACGGCGAGCTCCGCGCTCACGGTGCTCTCCTCGGGCTGGTGGAGCGGCACCTCTGGCACGAATGGGGCAACCAACGCGAGAGAGACTCCGCGGACTGTGATCTCGCCTTCTGCGCGCGCCTCGACGGGCTGAAGCTTGAGGTCCGTCTCGACGGTGCCACCGTTCGAGGTACGTCCGCCCCCTCGCAAGAGGAACCAGCCATCGCCGAGACCCTGGAGGGTGAATCCGAGATTCTCGATGCGTTGCGTGTTCCCGACCTCGGCCCGGCTCTCGATGTCGAGGCCTTCGAGAGACAACTTCGCATCCCGCGTCAGGCGTGAGAGAAACACATGCCGCTCATCGGATGGCGACGACTGAGTCGGTCCGGGCTCACTCGGGCCGGCAGGCGCTCGCATGAGTCGCGCGGCGTTTCGCACTCGGGTCACCAGAGGAAGACGGGGGTCGTCGTCGTTCCGAGTGGAACGTACGTTGCCCCCGTCTATGGAGAGCGCTCGAAGACTCCACACGCCGTTCATACGTTCGATCGCGGTGGAAGACTGGCCGATGCGCACATGATCAAATTCCTCGTCGCCAATCAGAGAGCTGTCGGCCGCGGCCGTGATGACGTTTCCCTCTTTGCGTAGATCGACGCCGCTCATCCGGACGAGTGGGCCCTCGGCGTCGATGATGTCGACGACCAGGTCCGTGATCGCGTAGTCACGCCCGCGGCCCCCGCTGGCAGAGCGTTCGATAGGCTTTGCGTCGAGGCCGCGGGGTGCCAGAGCCTGGCGCAAGCGCGCGAGCTCCTGATCGATGCCCGGGCGCGCGAGATCGATCGATACCTCCATTCCCTTCGCGTCGACGGCGGTCACTGCCGACGCTCCGGAAACCAGGGCGCCCCATGGCGTCACGTCCGCGCGCACCCGCTCCACGCGAACCTCGACACCCCCACTCTCGTCGTGGATACGGATCTCACGCAACGTGATCCCGCGCAGACCGAGCTCAGCGCGTTGGATGTCGACGTCCAACCCCAGTCGTGTTCCGAGGAGTCGTCCCGCGCGCGATGGAAGCGCACGGGCGCCGAGCCACAGGCCAATCCCTGCAAGCATCAGAACGATGCTGGCGGCGACGACCCACGCGCGCCGCTCGGTGAGGAACCGCAGCATTCGGTGCCGAGTATGCCGTCTCCGGAGTTGGAATCCTAGTAAAGCTTGCCGCTGTCGATCTGGATGGTCACAGGGCCGTCGACGTGCGATTCGACGCGCATCGTCGCTCGGAACGTACCGGTCTCGACGGGCAACCCTTTCGCCCGAAGGCCGTCCACGACCTCGAGATAGAGTCGCTCTGCGTCCTGCGGAGGGGCGGCACCGTCGAACGACGGGCGGCGTCCGCGGCGGACATCGCCGAAAAGCGTAAACTGGGAAACCACCAGGACGGCACCCGCGACGTCGATGACCGAACGGGACATGCGGCCGTCATCGGCAGGAAAGACCCGAAGGCCCGCGATCTTGTCGACCGTGTAGCGAACGTCACCGGCTTGATCGTCACGCGCCGCCCCGAGGTAGACCAGGAGCCCTCGATCGATCGCGCCAACCGTCTCGCCTTCGACGACCACTGCCGCCTGATGGACACGCTGCACGACCGCACGCATTCGCGAGACGTAGCATGCGTCGAATCGTCTTGCCCGGTCGAAGCGATGGGGAATACTGATCGCGATGAAACCGGTAGTGGGGCTCACGGGTGGGATTGCCTGCGGGAAGACGACCGTCGCCCGGATGTTCGGCGAGCTCGGTGTCCCAGTGGTCGACGCAGACGACCTGGCCCGTGAGGTGGTCGAGCCCGGAAGCCCAGGGCTGGCGCGCATCGTAGAAGCGTTTGGGCGCGAGGTGCTCGATTCCGAGGGGCGCCTCGACAGAAAACGGATGGGCGACATCGTCTTCGAGGACGCCGACGCCAGGCAGCGACTCAATGCGATCTTGCATCCGCTGATCGGAGCGGCAGGCGCATCACACATCGCCGGCCTTCAAGCCGACCCGGCACCGTTCATCTTGTACGAGGCTGCGCTCCTCGTAGAAACGGGCTCCTACAAGGCATTTTCGGCGCTGATCGTCGTCACTGCCAGTGAGGCGACGCAAAAACGCCGTCTGGTCGAACGCGATGGGTTGACCGGGGCCGAGGCCGTCGCCCGTATCGGCTCCCAACTCCCGCTTCGTGACAAGGTGGCAGTTGCCGACCACGTAGTCGCGAACGACGGTGATCTTTCAGCGACCGAGGCCCGCGTCGCAGAGGTTCATCGGGCGCTCCTGGCGTCCATCGAGGAGAATGCACATCAATGATGGATCGAGCCACACATGTGACGTTGGTCACGGGTTTTCCTGGGCGGCAGCTTGCCACGCACCTGGTACGTGAGCTTTCGGGTGACGATCGCGTCTCGATCCGATGCCTCGTGACCGAGCATCAGCACGAGCGGGCTCTGGAGATCATCGGGAGCCTTCCTCACGAGTCCCAGTCACGTATCTCGACGTTGATCGGCGACCCGCGGGCGCTCGACCTCGGGCTGAGCGGTGATGAGTTCGCGTCGCTCACGAAGGACCTCGAT
>JBATTM010000264.1:0-4830 GCA_049670545.1 Polyangiales bacterium | reverse complement strand
GGTCACTGTAGGACGAGTCTCAGAAAGAAACTCTGGTTTTGCCCGTTCTTGATGGTGATCGTCGATTCGTCGGATGCGATGACCAGAAACACATCCCCGCTTGGTGGTGTTCCCGCGGAGCCATCGTCGTTGAATGAGATCAGGGTGCCCCCAAAGCTGGCCGGGACGCGTCCGAGTGGGTGCTCGAAGATGTAGGTGTTGTTCGCCTCGAACAAGAACCAAAGGCATTCTGATTCTTCCACCGGGGCCGGCGGGTTGGATGCCCAAATGCCGGTGGTCCCGGTACTTTCACAAGGCAACTCGGAGAGGCCGACGTCGATCGTATCGCCGCCCGACGCGCCACAGCCGATGACGCCCGCAGAAAGCGCCGCGAGCATGCCCATCTGGAAAAGCCTATGCATCCTCATCTCCGTTGACATAGTACGACCGCAGCGTCGCGACCAGCGACTCGACGGTCTGCGTTGGGGCTGTCGCCGCGATCGTCAGTCCTAGATCGCGGGCGGTGCTCGTTGTCACAGGCCCAATCGAGAAAAGGTCGAGGGGCGCAAGTCGCTCGATGGCATCGCTTCCTAGAGCGTCTCGGAGGTGCCTGACCGTCGATGATGACGTGAAGAGCGCTGCGTCGAGTTCTGCAGGATCGATGATCTCCTGAATGCGAGCGTGATCTCGGGGCGCAGGGGGTAGGGTCTGATACGCCGCGACGACGTCGACAGTCACCCCGGCATCTCGAAGCGAATCGGGAATGAGCTCGCGCGCGACCTGGGCCCGGGGAAATAGAACGCGTGACGCCGGCCCGAGCTGGGGCCCGAGCGCAGCCAATACACCTTCGGCACGGCTGTCTTCGGGAACGACGTCCGGGATGACGCCGCAAGCCGACAAGGCCACACGGGTCTTGTCCCCGATCGCGCATACATGTGCGGCCCCTATTGCTCGCGCATCGAGGGCCGCCTCCCGAAGCTCAATGAAGAAACGTTCGACTGCGTTCGTACTCGTGAAGAGGAGCCAGTCGTAGCCGTCGAGGTGTCGCACCGCGTCGCGCAGGGGGGCGAGATCAGCCGGTGCGTCGATTCGAATCGTCGGCACGACGACGGGCTGTGCGCCCTCATCGCGCAGAAGCTGTGTGAGCGACCCCGCTTGGCGGACTTCCCGCGTCACCAGGACTCGCTTACCGAATAGGGGCTTCGTGTCGAACCAACGCAGCGATTCTCGGAGCCGAATCACATCGCCCACGATCGTGATCGCCGGGAGACCCATCTCGGCATCCACCGCTCGTCGGTGGATGTCGGCTACCGTCCCCACCACCGTGCGCTGCGTCGGGAGGGATGCCCATTGCACGACGGCAGCAGGGGTGTCGGGCGCGCGTCCATGGTCGATCAGCCGCTTCATCAAGGACTCGAGCTTCCGCATCCCCATGAAGATGACCAGCGTCTGCGTGGCGGTGGCGAGTTTCGACCAATCGTGATCGGTGCGGTCCTTCTCGACCGATTCGGTGGCGGTCACGTACGCCACGCTCGAGGCAAGCTCGCGATGCGTGAGTGAGAGCCCGGCGTATGCCGTTGCGGCCAGGGGCGACGGCACGCCTGGAACCACTTCGAACGGGATCCCTTCGGCGGCCAGAAATTCGGCTTCTTCGGAGCCACGGCCGAAGAGGTAGGGATCGCCTCCCTTGAGACGCACGACTATTTTGCCCGCCCGTGCCGCGTCGACCAATCGCTCGTTAATCTGCGACTGGCGCTCGCTCACTCGACCCGCGCGCTTTCCGACGAAGACCAGTTCTGCATCCGGGCTTGCCTCCGCGAGCTGGTCCGGATGCACGAGCGCGTCGTACAGGACAACATCGGCCGCGCGCAATCGGCGAAGGCCGCGCGCCGTGATCAGTTCAGGGTCACCTGGGCCCGCCCCGACCAGATAGACTTTCCCGCCCGCCGGCATCGAGTCTAGCTCTCACCCGGTTCTTCCGACGCGGTGGCCTTGCTCTTCTTCTCGACGCGTCGTCCTGGTTTGGAGGCGCGTGCTCTCACTTGGGGCCGCACGCCGCCCGCCTCATTCGGAATGAAACGAATTTCGGTCTTAACTTCGAACGAGAGTGATGTGAGCGCACGATAGAACTCCCCAGCGATATCAGTCGCTTCCAGGAAATCACGCACTTCGTTCGCGACGCCTCGCACCATCGCGTTCTTCGTCTCGTCCACTTGTGAGAAGACGTATCCGATCACTTCTTTGGGAAGACGGCCGTCCTGGGTCACGCCGCGAACGACACTATCTGCGCTGCGAAGTGTGCCAACGCCGGCCTCGATCCCCTTTTCGACCGCTTTTCGAAAGGTGTCGCGCAAAACGCCTTCCGACCAACGACGTTCGCGTTCGCCCTCGTCGGAGTCAAGTCGTTCTTCTTCTTCTTCTTCAAACTCGTCAGGCATGGCAACTGGCTATCGCCCCGGCTGTAGGGGGTCAAGCCTGCCCATCATACCCCATGTGTGCACAGATGACGCGTTCGTGTTCCGGGAGCGTCGCTGTGAGGGGACTCCAGCACCTATTGCACGTGGGGAAACGCGTTTCCCCCTATGGTTCCGCGGTGGACACGGTCGTTCCGTCGTTGTCGATCTCTCGTGCCTTCGTTCGATGATGTGCGCTGCGTCGACCGCGTATCACTCCGAGAGCGCCGTGAGACACGCTTGGTGATGTCGCCAAGACGGTCTCGTTCGCGCGTCCACTGCGGAGTGCCGTGCGACTTCGATCGACACGCGCGTCTTGCGTTCAAAAAAGGCAGCGGGTATACGAATCAAGATGGATCACGGGGCGGACGTCATCGAAGAGTTGTGGATCGAAGCCGAGCAGGCTCTCGAGGCTTCTTCGAAGCGGGCTGAGTCGTTGCTGACGAAGCTTGCCGCCAAAGCCGAAGAGGGTAGCGATGCCTCCCTCTTTGCGTACCGCCACCTCGCCGAGCTCAACCTCGAGCGGGATCCTTGGAAAGCGGCTCTTCAGCTGCGCCGTGTCTTGTCGCACTGCCAGGACGACGACGTGCTGCACGCGTTGATGGGCCTGTGTCATGCACTGCTCGGCAACTATCGCGTCGCGGTTCGCTCGTACCGTGAGGCCTCCACGTTGGCGCCGATGACCCCCTGGTATCACCACAACCTTGGGCATCTCATCGACGTCGCGATCGGCGACCCCACGGACGCCGAACCTCACCTGCGGCGTGCGTTCGAGCTCGAACCTGAGCACGACGAGATCATTGGTTCGCTCGCGCACTGCGTGGCTCGCCTGGGCGACCTCGACGAAGCGCGGCGTTTGGCGGAGCTTGCTATCGAGAAGGGGCCCTGCAATCCCGATCACCGCGTTCTGATCGAGTGGATCGAAGCAGGGGCGACCGAGGCGCCGGCCGCGAAGGCCACCGTGCGGCGTCCGCAGGGAGACCTCGTGGTCGAGATGCTCCAGACGAAGATGCGGGAAGCCGGGTTTTCACGCGCTGAGATTGATCGTGCGAAGCAGCTCTGGGACGACATGCAAGACCGCTGCGCTCTGCGAGTCACGAAGCCCGAGGTATTGGCCGCCGCTCTCGAGTACGCGATCGCTGTTGTCGAACGCCGGCCGGGATGCACCCAGGCCGAGGTCGCTCGTCGATACGGTGTTGCGCCGACATCGGTCTCTGCCAGGTTCGCACAAATTCGGAACGCCCTCGCATTGCGCCCCGGTGACCCGCGTTACGCCGCGTCTCGGTGATCCCTGGCCGCCTTCGGGGCCGAAAACTAGCGGCCGGTCGTCGCTTCGCGCTATCGGATGCGAATGGATGCGCTTCCCAGCGCGACGACGGTCGCACGCGTTCTGCTCCGCCTCGGACGCATGCATGCCTCCGGAAGCCTCATGCTTCAGGCAGGGTCACATCGGGCACGGCTGACTCTCGACGCGGGACAAGTCACGGGCGCAACGTTCCAAGGTGAGCTCAGCGAGACGGCCGCGGATACGGTTGCCGGCGTCTATCGACTGTCGAGACACCGAGCGCTGGTACTCCGATTTCACACCCCTGAAAGTTGTGACAGCCCTTCGCTCGAGCAGTCGATTGACGCGAGGGCGCTGGCCATACAGATGACGCGAGTGGCGGTCCGAGCCCTCGGCGTTGCGGACGTACGCCGCGAACTCGGCTCGGGTCACTACCGACTCTCGTCGTCAGACGATGCAATTCTCGAGGCTCTTGCCATCACTTCAGAGGAACGGGCCCTGGCGTCCTGGCTCGTTCGTGGTGTGCACGCGGACGACGTGTTGAATCTTCCGGGATGCGGTCTTCGGGCGTACCGCTTCTTGTGTGTGTTGAAGCTCGTCGGCGTGGCGTTGCCGCGGGGAGGCGGCTCGTACCCCTTGATGCTTCGAAAACGCCGTCAGGTTCGCGATGCGGCCACGCCGCATGCGCTCCTCGATCTCCCCGAGGGCGCGGGCGGTGACGACGCCCGTCGTGCACTGCGGAAGCTCGTAGGGGAGCTTCATCCGGACCGATTCGGCGAGGAATCATCGCCCGGGCTCCGACGTGCCTCGGGAGAGGTGGTGTCTGCGTTGGTCGCGGCGCATCAACGCATCGCGACACTGAAGTAAGATCTACTCGACGCGTCGATCGATGTGCAGCTCTTCCAGTGGCTCGAGAACGCCACCAGACGTCGGTACCGAGCGACGCTCGAAGCGCGACATCACCCCGTCTCCATCGAGGTCGCCCTCCGCCCGAAAGATGACCTCCATGTGGGTCCCATCGTCACCGATTCCACATCCGCTCTCCGAGGGCAGGTACGAGTAACGGTACCGCAGCGGCCTAGCGGGCCGAAAACCGAGCGCCTTCCAAGTCTC
>JBATTM010000263.1:0-1517 GCA_049670545.1 Polyangiales bacterium | reverse complement strand
AATTCTCCAAGTGCCCGAAAGTTCTGGGTTGCCGTCCCCGTGGTTGTATTGATTGTGTGGGGCATCATGATGTTCTGGCTTGATAGGGAGCCGGATCTTTTTGATCCTCTGGAGCGCAGCAAGGCGCATGCGCTGGAGCATGGTCACAAGCTGGTAACCGGTTATACAACCACTGCAACCTTGATCGAAACCGTGAACGTTTTGCTCAATAAACCCGGCGGATATTTGTCCAATGACATCATACCGCCGTGGGTGTTTTTGGATAACGGGCCCAACTGGGAGTTTGGCGTGCTTACCCAGGTGCGCGATCTGGCCCGGGCCATGCGAAATGATTTCAGTCGCTCGCAAACCCAGTCCACGGAGGATCTCGATTTATCAGAGGCTGACCCCTTGTTTCACTACGATAACGGTCGCTGGATTCCGCCTGATACGGAGGGTCGTTACGCCAATGCCAATCTGGCGCTGGAAGCCTTTGTCATCCGCCTGTCGGAAGGCGGACAACCCCAGGCACAGTTCTATGCGCGTGCTGATAACCTGACCGATTGGCTGGGAATCGTGGAAAAACGCCTTGGGTCTCTTTCGCAACGCCTGTCTGCCAGCGTGGGGCAGATGCGACTCAATACCGACCTGTCCGGTGATTCAGGAGCGCGGCAGTCGACTGCCTCCCCGGGTGAAATTGAAGTAAAAACATCGTGGACCGAAATCGATGATGTGTTTTATGAGGCTCGGGGTACTGCTTGGGCGCTGGTGCTGTTTTTGCGCGCCATGGAAACAGACTTTGACGAAGTTCTAAGAAAGAAAAATGCACTGGTCAGCTATCGCCAGATCATTCGTGAGCTGGAATCAGCGCTTCAACCCTTGCAGGCGCCCATGGTTCTCAATGGCAGCCAGTTTGGCTTGTTTGCCAATCATTCGTTGATCATGGCCAACTATATTTCTCGAGCAAATGCAGCCATCATAGACTTGCGAAACCTGCTGCAAGACGGCTGATTTTACCAACCAGAATCTGAAGGGAGTGGCTTGAATGCGGACTGTGTTACCGATATTGGCGCTAACCCTGCTGGCCTCCTGTGCCTCTGACACCGCCAGTGATCGACGCGTTGGTCAGGTGGTGGTTTGTCATAAAGACGACAAAACCCTGGCCGTATCAAATGCTGCCAGCTTCGCCCACATGGATCACGGTGACAGCGTGGGCCCCTGCCCTGAAGAAAACTGAAAGTACGTCCGCAACGATGAGCAGACACCCCTGGCAGAGTCGTCCGTTACCCTACGAAGAAAATCTTGATACCCGCGCAGCAGACAGCATAGACCTGGTTGTCATTCACTGCACGGAACTCCCCGACCTGGCCGCAGCCCGCGAGATGGGTGAACAAATCCGCTACCCGCAATCGGGCACAGGAAACTCCGGACATTTCTATATCGATCGCGACGGCACCATAGAGCAGTGGGTAGGCCCATTGCGTATCGCTCATCATGTCAGAGGGTTCAACGATCGAAGTTTGGGAATAGAACTGGTG
>JBATTM010000262.1:0-6617 GCA_049670545.1 Polyangiales bacterium | reverse complement strand
ACTCTCCGAAGCCCACGCACCTTCGTGAGCATCTCCCAACTCCCTCCAAGAAAAGGGGACACCTCCAAGAAAAGGGGACAGTCCCCTTTTCCTCGGGGTTAATTCTCGTCCGAACCGTTGCCGATGTGGCCGAGGCGCGCTTGCTTCGTACGAAGGTAGTCTCGATTGAGCGCGTGGGCTTCGATCTCATGCGGCTCGCGGCGCGAAACCCGAATGCCGTCGCCTTCGAGGCCCGCTACCTTGCGGGGGTTGTTGGTCATGAGCGCGACCGACCTGATGCCGAGGTCGCGAAGCATGTCTGCCGCCACTTGGTAGCCGCGCTGATCATCCTCGAACCCGAGGGCGAGGTTTGCGTCCACGGTATCGAGCCCTTGGTCCTGCATGGCGTAAGCCTTGATCTTATTGCCAAGCCCGATGCCTCGACCCTCTTGCCGCAGGTAGAGCACCGCTCCGACGCCCGCCTCCTGAATTCGCTCGAGGGCGAGATCGAGCTGAGCGCGGCAATCACACTTCAACGAATGGAGAACTTCGCCAGTGAGGCATTCGCTGTGGACCCGCACCAGAACGTCGCTGGCGCCGTCGATCGCGCCCACGGTGACCGCAACGTGCTCTTTGTGACCAGCACGCTCTTTGTAGACGACAACCCGAAACGACCCGAAGCGGGTAGGTAGCTTCGACTCGGAGTAGCGCTCGACCGTAGGCTGTTCACCACTGCTGTTGCCCATCTGTGCTAGCCGCGGTACCACAGCCGGCGTGCTGGTTCCATCCGCCGACGCCCAGTCACTCCGCCAGGACCTCGCCGCACTGGTGCAAGGAGGCCGCGCATCAACCGACCTGGCCGATCGCGTCGCGTACGCCAGAGACCTATGGCCGCGGCAGCAAATACGAACCAGAGCTGGCGAAGCCGCCATCGCACCACCTGCAGTGATTGTTTGGCCTGCAGATGTGCACGAGGTCGCTGGTGTAATGCGTTTCGCAGCCGCTCGCGACATCCCTGTCGTTCCTTACGGCGCTGGAAGCGGAGTCTGTGGCGGCATCTTCCCCGACTCACGCACCATCCTGATCGACACGAAGCGCATGGACGCGATCTCCGATCTCGATGCGAGCCAACTCGCGTGTCGCGCAGGGGCTGGAATCGTCGGGCAGAACCTAGAGGATCAACTGAACGCGAAGGGATTCACCTTCGGTCACTTCCCGAGTTCGATCTACTGCTCGACATTGGGCGGCTGGCTGGCGTGCCGAGCGGCGGGACAGACCTCAGGTCGTTACGGCAAGATCGAAGACCGCATCAATGGGCTCACCTTCGTAGACGGCACCGGTGAAATCTGGAACGTCGAGCGCGACGGCGAGCATGGCGCTCTACTTCCGCTCTTCATTGGAAGCGAGGGGATTCTCGGAATAGCAACCGAGGCAAGTTTGCGGATCGATCCCACGCCGGCAACACGGCAGTTCTCGTCTTGGCTGTTTCCCCGAACGCAAGACGGCCTCGAGGCGATTCGCCAGATCTACCAGAGCGGTCTCCGCCCAGCCGTGGCACGGCTCTACGACCCGTTCGACTCGATGATCTCGCGCACCTTCAAGAGCAAGGAAAAAGGCGATACGCGCGACCCCGACGATACGAGCGCGGGTCCAGGCCTCGGACTTCAAGCATTGGTGCGGCTGGTTCGAAAACCTCGCGCGATCAATCGGCTAGTCGACATCGCCGATCCGATCCTCGGTGGCGCGAAGCTCGTGCTGGTCTGGGAGGACGACCCGGCGATCGGCGCTGCAGAAAAGGACGAAGCAGAACGAATCTGCGCAGCCTTTGGAGCACGGAGTACGGGCGAAGGCCCGGCACGTCACTGGCTCGCTCACCGACATGCAATCAGCTACCGCCAGTCGGCGTTCTTCGCAGCTGGCGCATTCGTAGACACGATGGAAGTCGCCGCGACTTGGTCGCGAATGTGGCCAATGTATCAGGCCGTTCGCAAGGCGCTGGCTCAACACGTGTTCGTGATGGCCCACTTCAGCCATGCGTATCCCGAGGGTGCGTCGATCTACTTTACGATGGCTGGGTCAGCATCCGACGACAACGCCGCGATCGAACTGTACGACGAGACTTGGCATCAAGCGCTCCGGGCCGTGGTCGACGCGGGGGGCACGCTGAGTCACCATCACGGAGTGGGTCGCTCGAAAGCCCCCGCGATGCGCCGCGAGCAGGGCGTCGCCATCGATGTGGTTCGCGGTATCAAGCGGGCCCTCGATCCGAAGGGGATCTTGAACCCGGGGTCGTTGATACCGACAGATGAGGGCCTCGATGATTGAATTCGTCGAGGACATCGAACAAACGAGTCCTGGCTCAGTTCGCCGCGACGGCGGACAGCTTTCGCTGATTCCTCCGTCGACCCATGCACTTGGCGAGATCCTCGCCATCGCGCATCGCACCCGGACCGCTCTCGATGTACCCGGCAGTGACTCTCGACCGACGCGCCCTGCCCTACGCCTCGATCGCCTCGACGGCATCATCGCTGTCGACGACGTCTCGCGAATCCTTCACGTCCAGGCAGGTATCCCCCTCGGCGAAGTGGAAGCCAGGGCAAGCGACCACGGATGGACTCTAGGAATTCCGAGCACGCATGACGAAGAACCGATAGGCGCCTGGCTCGCGCGCGGAGCTCCGGGACGCCCAAGCAAGGCCGATGACCCCGTTCCGCAGTTGGTGGCTGGGTTGGAGTTGGTGCTCCCTCGGGGAGAGGAACTCACGATTCGACCTGCGCCACGGCGCGCCGTCGGGCCAGACTTGATTCGGGTCGTGATCGGTGCGCGCGGTCGGCTCGGTGTGATTTCCGGCGTGCACATGGTCGCACGAAGGCGAGTTCTCGAGGCGGACTTCTGTTTTTCATTCGTAGACGAAAAGGCAGCATCCGAGGCGTTGTTTGCAATCCGTGGAGCTGGGGTTCGCCCGTTCCGCGCAACAACCACGGGAAACACGTTGCAGGTCGTCATCGAATCCGAGGGGCCCCGACACCGCGCGGCGATCGAAGTGATGAAACGCATCGTCGAACAAAGACACGGTCGCCCGACTGATCCGTCGAGATCGGCCCCTTCGAGAGAACCCATTCCCGAAAGTGGTGCGCTGCTCGATCGATTGGCACCCGAACTCGACCCGCACGCGATTCTCCAATGACGCACGAGAGTGGCGCGAATGAATCGTCAATCGTGATTCGTCACGAGGAAGACAACCAAGCGCCGTGAGCGTCGGCCAGGGAGCAGCCCAGTGAGTCGCGCCGGTGGTCTCGGTGCCGCATGCCTTGCAAACGCCGTACTGTTGGGCGGCGCCTACCTGAGTCTGCCTCCGTTCTTTGCCGAAATCGCATCGACCGAGGGTTGGTCGATTCAGCAACTACAGCGAGCGTGGGCGTTCGTACCTTTGGGTTCGGGCGCCGTCGCTCTCATGGCGGGTATCGCACTTCGAAGACTCCATGATCGCGTCGTCATCGCGCTGTCGGGCGGCACCGCGACGCTCGGG
Organism: Polyangiales bacterium; assembly: GCA_049670545.1. GTDB lineage: Bacteria > Myxococcota_A > Polyangia > Polyangiales > Houyiibacteriaceae > SG8-38. The sequence goes on along the minus strand of JBATTM010000262.1, from coordinate 3,109 downwards.
GTCGTGCTGCGTTCGATTGTCGAGCGACCCGAGGCCTTCGCATGGTCACTCCTTCTGTTCGGGCTCGGTGCGGGGGCGCTCCTCGTCGCCCTCACGACACGCGTTGCACGCCTCTATGAAACCGAAGGTGCGGGCCTCGCACAAGCGGCGTTCTTCGGGGCCTACACGATCGGGTCGGCACTCGGACTCGCCACCGCGGAACTGCTGGCAGAACAGCTCGGAGGCTGGCGAGCGGTAGCCGGCTTTTGGGCCACCGCGTCCGCCATCGCTCTCGTTCCGACTCTGTTCATGACACTCCCCCCAGGAACGAATGACGAAGGGGACACACCGAATCGACGAGGCACCAAATGGAGGAAGCGAATCTCCGGGTATGCGCTCGTCTATGCCGCATACGTCGGGGGGTACCTGGGGATCGCGGGCCTGCTGCCGTACCAACTTCGACAGTGGGGCTGGGAGCCGAAACTGGCAGACGCTGCACTCGCTTCATCCACGCTTGGTTTTCTCGTCGGTGCGTTCTTCCTCGCTGCCGTCACGGATCGATGGGGTCACCGTCGCCAAGTATTCACCGGATGCATGATCGCTGCGGCGGCGCTGACCGGCATCTTTCCCGCAGCTGCCAGGGCGAGTTCGATGGTGTGGGCCGGTGGCACGATCGCGGCGGTTGGTTTCTTCTGCGGCGCGCTCTCACTCTTCTTCCCCATCGTCCTACAGGACCCCGAGACAGGCGGCCCAGAAGGTTCGAGAAGCGTCGGACTCACCACTGCGGCGTCCTATCTCGGCGGCTTCCTCGTTCCGTTCGCATTCGCACCCTTCACCGCGGAACGCCCGGCGCTGGTCATCGGTGGGTACGCGGTCATCTTCGCGATCTCCGGAATCGCAATGGCATTCGTGCGGCCCGACGGCGTCGGCCCCCCGACTACTCCTTCATGAGCTCAGCCTGATGATGGCTGCGGAGCGCAACTAGCAGGTCCTCCACTTCACCCTCCATCATCCGGTCGAGGTTGTGAAGGGTGAGTTGGATCCGATGGTCGGTCACGCGATTCTGCGGGAAGTTGTAGGTTCGGATCTTCTCCGATCGCTCGCCTGTCCCGACCATGCTGCGTCGCTCCGAACTGATCGCGCTCGCCTGCGCGTCTCGCTCGAGATCCAGAAGCTTCGCAGATAGAATCTGGAGCGCTTTAGCCTTGTTTTGGTGCTGGGATCGCTGCTGCTCGGAGCGCACCATGATGCCGCTCGGTAGATGCTTGATCTGAACGGCCGACATCGTTCGGTTGACGTGTTGGCCGCCTGGGCCCCCGGCAGCCGTCGTCGAAATCTCGAGGTCGCTTGGATCGATCTTCACCTCATCGATGTCGTCGACTTCCGGCATCACCGCGACGGTGGCGGTTGACGTGTGGATCCGCCCTTGCGACTCCGTCGTGGGGACCCGCTGCACACGGTGCACTCCGCCTTCGAACCGGAGCTTCGAGTACACGTTGTGGCCCGATACCTCTGCGATCACTTCTTTGATTCCTCCGGCGGAAGCCTCGCTCAATGATGAGACCTCCACTTTCCATCCCTGCGTCTCCGCATAGCGAGAGTACATGCGGAACAGGTCCGCCGCGAATAGCGCCGCCTCCTCCCCACCGGTGCCGCTCCGAATCTCGAGAATGGTGTTGCGCTCGTCGTTCGGGTCCTTTGGGAGCAGCAGCAAGTTGATCGCTGCCTCGAGGGTGTCTCGCGCCGCCTCGAGATCAGGGATCTCTGCCTCTGCAAGCTCGCGGAGATCGGCATCCGACAAGGCCTCCTTGTGATCAGAGATCTCGTTCACGATCTCCGAGTATCGAGTCCAGGCCTCGACGATCTCTTGAAGGTCGACTCGCTCTTTGTTGAGCTGTGTGTAGCGCTTGGCGTCCGACACGACGTTCGGCTGGCAAAGGAGCTCCTCGATCTCGCGATAGCGAGCCGACAGTGACTCCAGCTGGTCTTCCGGAAGCATGGGTTAGGCAGCGCGCGAGGCAGCCAGCGAGCCGTCTCCGCTCAATACTTCCCGAAACCGATCAAAACTTGCAAAGACAATTGGCTCTTCGCCGGCAGGCGCTTCTTCTTGGATGTCGTTCCGCCACGCGGCAGCTTCCATCGCAGCGATCGCAATTTCGACCTGGTCGTCATCCGGCTCCCGGGTCGTGATCTTCTGAAACAGGAAACCTGGATACAAGAAGACGCGCCGCCAACCTGTCGTGCAGAAGCGCGCGCTGAGCTTCTGTAGCTCGTAGGAAATCGCAGCGATCACGGGCAACAACCCGATGCGAATCGCGAGGAGGGAAGCCTGAGCAAGCCATCCATCGACGTCTGGCATCAAGAGGGGCGCCGCGACGGAGCCGAGAATGATCGACACCACGATCACCACGACGAGGAACGTCGTACCGCATCGCGGGTGGAGGGTGCTCTGCGCCTGCACGTTCGCAACGGACAGTGGAATGTTCTTCTCGTAGGCGTGAATCGTCTTGTGCTCGGCCCCGTGATACTGGAAAAGCCGACGCACGTCGGGAAGCCGGCTGATCGCGTATAGGTAGCCGACGAACACCAAGAGTTTGAAACCGCCAATCAAGATGTGAAACGCGGTATCAGTCAGACCAAGATCCCAGCCGGCGCCCTTGGCCGTCCAGCTTGCCAGAGCCTGCGGAAGCGCGATGAACAGCCCAAGTGCAAGCAACGTCGAGAGGGCGATCGCGAGCTTGCCCGAGTCGCCTTCGTTGGCCAGCTCCTCCTCAGTCATCTGTTGCTCCGCCGAGAACTGCAGCGCCGAGAAGCCCATCGTCATGGACTCGACCAGCATCGCGACCCCCCGGAACCCCGGCAGCTTCCAGATCGGCTTCGACCATCGCGACCGGTAGAGCCCTTCACGCACCGCGATGGCACCGTCCGGACGACGCACCGCGACGGTGAGGCACGCGGGCGCGCGCATCATCACACCTTCAATCACGGCTTGCCCACCGATATACGGCTGGGCCATCGTGAGCAATATGGCGCCCTTACGGGGCACAGCAGCCTAGTTGTCGGCCGACGCCTCGGGCGTCGCCTCGGGCGTCACCTCGGCGGCCTTGCCCTTGCCAGACTTCGCGTACTT
>JBATTM010000261.1:0-2445 GCA_049670545.1 Polyangiales bacterium | reverse complement strand
GTACTATTCTCGGGATCGCGTCAGCCATGAGACCTCCTCGGAGCGGCCCGGACCGCATCATGGACGTAGCGTCGCCGAACGCAAGCGCGGGGCGCGAAACGCCAGACTGTGCTCGTCAAGCGAGACGCCGACCAGGATACGTCGACCGAGGTCATCGAAAAGCGACGACGGTCGTCGTTTCGCGCATTCGACTCCGGATTTCCGCCGAGATCGGCCGTCTTTCGAGTTGGCACGACCCCTGCATTTTGGACGTCGCAAGCCCCCACGGCACGACACCCAACGACGAGAGCGAGTCATGTACAGCACCCTCGAGATCAACGCCATCATCAGCAACGCCAAGCAGCAACGAGCCGATCATATCGGTGCCACTGTCCCGGGGGGTCGCCCTCCCGGTCGCGTTGATCGGATTGCTAGCCCTCGTGGCCGTAGGTTGTGGCGATGCCGAACCGACTATCGAGGGGGGTCTCGAGGGTGTACTCGGTGGGGATGGCTTGGCCGACGTACGAGATCGACCAGACGGAACCAACCCCTCCCGTCCTGCCGCCACGGGGCGCGTCGCAGCGGCCCCGTTCTATGAGGCGCCCGAGCCTGAAGACCTACTCGCCGATCTGGCGTTCGCGGTCGAAACGAACAACCTGATTCTCGAGCCGTCCTTTTCGTCCGAGGTTCTGGCTTACACCCTCGCAGTGCCGAGCGGCGCCACTGAGGTGTTCGTGCAACTCGCGCCTGAAGACGCATCGGTGGAGGTCACCGCGTCGTGGCATGGCGAGACGGTCTTCCTCGATGCGGGCACGACCTGGCAAGACGTCGCGATCGGCGTCTCGACGCTCTCGGTCGAGGTTCAGGGCTCGGGCGCCGCCGTGACCCGCTATGAAATCGCCTTGAGACGCCCCCCGACTGTGACGCGGCCGACCCTGGTAGACCACGACTACCGAGACGCGAACGATGACTTTGGATACGCCGTTGCTATCTCCGGGGACACCGTGGTCGTTGGCGTGCCGGGTGACGATAGCCACGCGGACGGCATGGACCGCGACCACGGGATTCAAGGCGATCCCAGCGACAACCTTATTCCAGGATGGGACGCCGGTGCGATCTTCGTGTACGACCTCGACGGTAACGTCACCGACTATCTCACGCCGCTCGACACCGCGCCGCAGGACCCGACGACCAAGTCGCTCGGTTGGGACGACCGTGTGGGCACCAGCGTCGCCATTGACGGAGATACGATCGTCGCCGGCGCCCCCGGCTGGAAAGATGGCGCCGGCAAGGCGTACGTGTTCACGCGAAGCCCTTCAAGCGGTGCTTGGCGGCAGGCGGCAGAGCTCGTGCCTGCCGTGTCGACCGCGGGAAGCGCTTTTGGGACCAGCGTCGCGATTTCGGGCGATACGATCGTCGTTGGTGCGCCGTACGAAGACAGCGGCGCGTTCATCACGAACGGCGACCCCAACCGGACCGACAAGCCTGACGCAGGCGCCGCCTATGTCTTCGAGAAGATGGAGGGCAGGTGGCGACAGGTCGAGTACCTCAAAGGTTGGGACCCAGACTCAGACGACCGCTTTGGTTCAAGTGTCGCGGTGTTGGACACGGTCGTCGTGGTCGGGGCGCCGGGCCAAGATTCCTACTGGGACCTGCGCGACGTCGGGTTCGTGTACCTGTTCGAGAACGCGAGTGGTACCTGGCGCTACGCGGATCGGTTCAGTCTCGAGGTGCAGCACGCTGCCCACGGCACCAGCGTCTCGATCGCGCCCGGCCCCTCCGAAGAGCGCTTCACGATCGCGGCGGGCGCGCCTTGCCCGTCTCCTTGTGTCTACGCGGGGTACGTCACCGTGGATGAATTTTCAGGGAGGGAGCGGCTGACTGGCTCGGTCCTCCGCGCGTACCATGGCCTGGGCCCCAGTGCGGACGAGTTCGGGCATGCCGTCGCGTTGAGCGGCGACTTCTTGGTCGTCGGCGCACCAGCCGAAGATAGTTGGGCGCCAGAGGATGTGTTTCAACGGAACCCGCCTGGGGATGCGGGCACGGCGGAAGACTCAGGCGCCGTCTACATCTTTCGTCGTGGTGACGACTGGAACGCGCACGGGTTCCTCAAGGTCGGCACCACCGTGGGAGGCCTCGCGGGGTGGAGCGTCGCCGCCGACGCCGACACGCAGGCATTGGTCTCCGGCCAGCGTCGTCCCGCAGAGCTCAATGTGGTGCCGCGCGACGGGGACGTCGTGATCGCACCTCTCAGCCCGCCTAAGTTCAACGGGCACCTCTCCCTTCCAGAAACACCGGACGTCGGCGGTGCGATCCGCTTCTAGATCCGGACGTGGGGCCTGGTGCTAGTAACCGCGCGAAACCACTTCAGTGCGAGGAACAGGACTCGAACCTGCACGCCCTAAGGACACTGGAACCTAAATCCAGCGCGTCTGCCAATTCCGCCATCCTCGCTTTGGTTGTGGT
>JBATTM010000260.1:0-2606 GCA_049670545.1 Polyangiales bacterium | reverse complement strand
ACGAGGAGTACGACCGCACCTCGCCACCAAACATCATCCGAAAACCACTGATGAAACGCTTGAAGTGGTCGATCGACACGACCACCGATCCGGTGGCGAGGTCCGCGTGGTCGATGGCACCAAGTTCACCGGGAACGTGAGTCGAAAACGTGGGTTGGCCTTCGAAGCGTGACTCGCGTTCCGCGATATTTGCGTAGTGGCGGCGTTCTATCCTGCTTCCAACGACCCGCCCGAGCGCGATCAGCAGGACGGGGACACCTAGGGTTAGAACGATCTCGACCCACAGGCTCATCGCTACTCCACGACGACGGCGGTGCCGTACGCAAGAATTTCCGAGGCGCCCTGCGCGACTGACGACGTGGTGAACCGGACGTTGACGATTGCGTTGGCGCCGAGTGACTCGGCTTGGCCCACCATTCGGTTCGTGGCCTCGGTCCGGCTTTCTTGGAGGAGCTCGGTGTAACCCTTGAGCTCACCACCAACGATGTTCTTCAGCCCCGCCGCGAAATCTCTGCCGAGGTGCTTGGCCCGGATGGTGCTGCCCTGAACCAGCCCAAAGTGCTTGACGATGCGTCTGCCAGGGACGCTTTCGATGTTAGTGAGAATCAAAGTCGCCTCCGGGTAGTCTTGTACCAGTTCCGCCGGTTGGGGGGCATCTTTCGACGGGCCCCGATCGGTGCTATGGCTGCGCCGTGAAACTTTGCGTCATTGGTACGGGATACGTCGGGTTGGTCACGGGGACTTGTTTCGCCGCCACCGGGCAGCGCGTGATTTGCGTCGACAAGGACGACTCCAAGATCGACCGGCTGCAACGTTACGAGATCCCCATCTACGAACCCGGGCTCGAGGAGCTGGTCGCGGAGAACGCCAAGGCGGGCCGACTCTCGTTCTCGACGGACCTGCCGAGCGCGGTTCGTGATGTGGACCTCGCATTCATTGCCGTCGGTACCCCGCCCACGCTCGACGGCGAGGCGGATCTCAGCGCCGTGTTCGGAGTTGCGAAGGAACTCGCTGCGCACGCGACCCGGGATCTGGTCATCGTCCTCAAGAGCACAGTTCCGGTCGGGACCAATGCTCAGGTCCAGCGCTTGGTCGCTGACTCGCAACACGACATCCAGGTCGTTTCGAACCCTGAGTTCTTGAAGGAGGGCGGTGCGATCAACGACTTCATGTATCCCGACAGGATCGTTGTCGGAGTGCGAGAAGATCATGCTCGAGCTCGGGGCCAAATGGAGCGCGTCTATCACCCGCTCAACCTGTCGAACACCAAGATCGTATGGATGAACCCGGAGAGTGCTGAGGTCACCAAATACGCCGCCAACACCATGCTGGCGATGCGCATTTCGTTCATGAATGAGCTCGCAGTCTTGTGTGAAGAGGTTGACGGAGACGTGCAGAGCGTACGACGAGGGGTGGGAAGCGATCCGCGGATCGGCGCTCAGTTCCTGCATGCCGGGCCCGGGTATGGCGGTTCTTGCTTTCCGAAGGACGTGAAGGCACTCGTCGCGACGGCGCGCCGTCACGGTATCGAGCTCGAGCTTGCGGATGCCACGAACCGAGTGAACGTCCGTCACCGGAGCTTCGTCGTGCGAAAGCTCAAGCGGCATTTCGACGGCGACCTCACGGGGAAGCGCGTTGCCATCTGGGGCTTGGCGTTCACGCCTGGCACGGATGACATTCGGGAGTCCCCGTCGATCACGAGTATCGAGTTTCTGCTCAACGAGGGTTGCGAGATCATCGCTCACGATCCCGAAGCCATGGCCAACATCGGAGCTGCGTTTGGAGACAAGGTTCGCCTCGTCGAGGATGCCTATGACGCGGTGGATGGCGCGGACGCGCTGCTGCTGCTTACCGAATGGCGCGAGTATCAGTCTCCCGAGTTCGATCGCATCAAAGAGCTCATGAGGACGCCGGTGATCTTCGACGGACGCAACATCTGGGTGACCTACCAGCTGGCCGACCAGGGGTTCGAGTATGCGGGGGTAGGGACGCGCACGCAGGGAACGTAGCCCGATGTGCGGCAGGTATACCCTGAGTTGCGGAGGCGAGGCTGGGCTTCGCGAGGAGCTACCATTCGATGCCTTCAGCGAAACCCGGCTCGAGCTCCGTCCACGCTACAACGTGGCCCCTGGCCAGGACAATCCAGTTGTGACGTTTGATGGGGAACGTGCGGAGCTGCGCAATGCTCGGTGGGGCTTCGAGCGTGGGACAGGCGGCCTCCTGGTCAACGCCCGCTCGGAGACGGCATCCCAAAGCGAGCGTTTCGGCAATGCGTACGCGCGCGGGCGCTGCCTCGTCCCTGCCGATGGCTTTTTCGAGTGGCGACGAGAAGGAGGGCTGCGACAGCCGTACCTTTTTCGACCCGAGGGCGGAGGCCTATTGCTCATGGCGGGGCTCCTCGAGGACGACCGATACGTTGTCCTCACGTGCAGCGCGACCGGTGCCGCAGCGGACATTCACGACCGAATGCCCGTGCAACTCCGCGCCGAAGACGCACAACGTTGGCTCGTTGCAGGAGCTCTCGGCGAACCCATCGCCCTCACCAAGACCCGCGTCTCCCCCCACGTCAACCGTATCGACCACGACGACCCCGACTGCATCAAGCC
>JBATTM010000259.1:0-5206 GCA_049670545.1 Polyangiales bacterium | reverse complement strand
CCCGCAGGCGCGCAGTGAGGAATACGACAGTATTTCGCAGCGGAGCGGCGAGGAGGTAAGCCGCCCCACGGCGTGCCTGCGCCCCCTCAGGAGCAGCCCATGGAGTTGCCGCAGTTGAGGCACTTGTAACAAGCCCCATTGCGCACCGTGATGTGCCCACACTTATCGCACATCGGGGCATCCCCCATCATCTCGCCAAGCTGCTGGTTGAGCGCATTTCCCTGGCCCCCCTTGGTCTCGTCGAAGCCAAACGTCACTTGCTCGGCCGCCTCGATCTCGGGTGGGGGTTCACTCTGCGATGCGCCTTCGATGCGCTGCACCGCGGCCACGTCGGTTGGGTTCTGGAGCTCGGCCTGCTCTTCCTTCGGCGGCACCTGCGCGAAGTCGTATTGCTTCAAGTATTCGACGCCGAGCACCCGGAACACGTAGTCGATGATCGAGGTGGAGAACTTGATGTTCGGGTGGCCCTCGACGATGCCCTGCGGCTCGAAGCGCGTGAAGGTAAACTGACGAACGTACGCGTCGAGCGGCACCCCGTGCTGAAGCCCCATCGAGACGCTGATCGCGAAGCAGTTCATCAGGGATCGGAATGCCGCCCCTTCCTTGTGCATGTCGACGAAGATCTCGCCGAGTGAGCCATCTTCGTACTGCCCAGTCCGGAGGAAGACCTTGTGGCCACCGATGCGCGCCTCTTGTGTGAAGCCCTCGCGCTTCTTCGGGAGGCGATGCCTACGGGTGCTGGGCGGGGTCAACCCCTCGCGGATCGGTGCGACGACCGCATGGGCGATCGCTGGGGTTTCTTCGTCCCCTTCTTCGCCCGAATCGTCCACCGTGTTGAGTGGTTGCGACGACTTCGAGCCGTCGCGGTAGAGGGCAACGGCTTTGAGGCCGAGCTTCCACCCCTCTTTGTAGATCTGCTCGACGTCCTCGACTGTCGACTCCGCAGGCAGGTTCACCGTCTTCGAGATCGCGCCGGAAAGGAACGGCTGCGCCGCGGCCATCATGTGGACATGCGCCATCGGCTCGAGGAATCGTTCCCCGATCTTGCCGCAACGATTCGCACAATCGAACACCGGAAGGTGCTCAGCGCGGAGGTGCGGTGCGCCTTCGACGGTCATGCGGCCCACGACGACGTCGTTGATCTGTGAGATCTCTTTGTCGCCGATGCCCCAGTGGCGAAGCAGGTGGAACCCGGGCTTGCTGTAGACCTCTGCCGCAATGCCGAGGCGGTCGTAGGCCTCGGTGCCGATCACCCATGGCGCCAGCGCAGAACCGACATCGAACACTCCACGAAGCGCCTCGTCGGCCTTTTCGATTTCACGCTCGTTGAGGCCTTTGTCGAGCAGCACCTTTCGGCCCACGTGCGGCGCACCGGTAAAGGTGCTGGTCCCCGTGACGTACGAAACGATGTCCGCCACCTGCGCTTCGGTGTACCCGAGGCGCTTCAAGGCGTTGGGAACGCTTTGGTTGACGATCTTGAAGTACCCGCCGCCAGCGAGCTTCTTGAACTTCACCAGCGCAAAGTCGGGCTCGATCCCCGTCGTGTCGCAGTCCATCAAGAGGCCGATCGTGCCCGTCGGTGCGAGGACGGTCGACTGCGAGTTCCGGTACCCGTACATCTCGCCGAGCTTGCATGCGAGATCCCAGTCTTCGCGCGCGGCCTCGATGAGTTGCGGCGGGCATTCGGTCGGGTCGGCGCCAGTCATGCCGGGCCCCGACGCTTCGTTGATCCGGTACGAGGCCTCGCGGTGCTTGCCCATCACGCGCAGCATCGGCTGACGATTCTTCTGGAACCCCTGGAAGGGGCCCTTGGTCGCCGCGATCTCCGCTGAGGTTGCGTACGCATGGCCGCAAAGAATCGACGTCAGTGCGGCACAAATTGTGCGCCCTTCGTCGCTGTCGTAGGGAATCCCAAGCTGCATCAGCAGGGTGCCGAGATTCGCGTAGCCGAGCCCGAGCGGGCGGTAGTCGTGGCTGTTCTTCGCGATCGGCTGTGTCGGGTAGCTCGCGTAGTCCACCAAGATGTCCATCGCGATGATCAGGATACGGATCGCTTGACGATACCCGTCGACGTCGAACCGGCCCTCGTCGTCGAGGAACTTCGAGAGGTTGATCGACGACAGATTGCAAGCCGAGTTGTCGAGGAACATGTACTCGGAGCAAGGATTCGAGGCGTTGATGCGATCGGTGTTGGGGCAGGTGTGCCAGTCGTTGATCGTCGTGTCGTACTGGAGGCCCGGATCGGCACAGCCCCACGCCGCCTTCGCGACCTTCCGCCAAAGTTCGCGCGCGCGGTGGGTCTCACAAACCTCCCCAGTCGTGCGGAAGGTCGTCTTCCACTCTCCATCGGCTTCGAGCGCTTTCATGAACTCGTCGGTGACGCGAAGCGAGTTGTTCGAGTTCTGGCCGGAGACGGTGTGGTAGGCCTCGCCGTTGAAGTCGGACTCGTAGCCGGCCTCGATCAGCGCGCGTGCTTTGCGCTCTTCCCTGGCTTTCCACTCGATGAAATCGACGATCTCGGGATGATCCATGTCGAGGCAGACCATCTTGGCCGCGCGGCGGGTCGTACCACCCGACTTGGTCGCGCCCGCGGCGCGATCGAGGACCTCGAGAAAGCTCATCAAGCCGCTCGACGTTCCTCCGCCCGAAAGCTTTTCTTGCTTGCCGCGGACCTTGGAGAAGTTGGTCCCCGTGCCGGAGCCGTACTTGAAGAGGCGCGCCTCGTTTTTTACCAGATCGTAGATCGCCATGAGGTCGTCGTTGACCTCTTGGATGAAGCAGGCGGAGCACTGCGGGCGCTCATAGGCGGTGGATGTCCGGGCGATCACGTCCTGCTGGGGATCCCAAGCGTAGTTGCCGCCGGAGCCTTCGATGCCGTAGCGCTGGAACAGGCCACAGTTGAACCAAACGGGGGAGTTGAACGCTGCCTTTTGGTGAATCAGCAGATGGGAGAGCTCGGCTTCAAACGTGTCCGCCGCGTCCGAGTCGGCGAAGTATCCGCCGAACTTCTCGCCAGCCTCGCGGATCGAATGGGCGACTCGATACACGAGCTCGCGAACGCTCTTCTCACCACGGTTCTTGTCGCCGTGGATCCCGGCCTTGCGAAAGTACTTCGAGACCGCGATGTCGGTCGACAGCTGGCTCCAGTCTTGGGGGACTTCCGCACCTTTGAGTTCAAAGACGATCGAGCCATCCGAGTTGGAGATCTGGCTGTCCCTGAGGACGTACTCCACCATCTCGAGAGGCTCTTCGCCGGGCTTGGTGAGGAGTCGCTGCACGGATAAGCCTCCGGCGCTCTGCGATACCTCAGCCCTTCGGGCCCCTTCGATCTCCAAATTACTCGTCATTCCCCTAGTTTCTAGAGCCACAGCATACCTCCAACCAGACGCACTTCACCATCGAGCGCTGTCCACCATCCTTCCCCAGATGATGCACACGCTATCCACATTGATCCCACAAGGGATTGCGCTGGCAGCCTCCTTGCCACCACAACCGCTTGGGGGAGAGCCTGCCAAGTAGCCTCGCGAGAGCGACCCAGTCAAGCAGAAATGATCGCGTGATTGTGCTTTCTCTATTTCCGCTTTGATCTCGACAGTTTGGGCGTTCGCGCCGAGTCGGTTTCGGGCCCGATTTGCGCGTCGAAAGGGTGTATCTGAGTCGCTACGCATGAACTGACACTGCATGTAGGGCCATAGTGCGCAGGCTACAATATGTAGGGGTATGGAGAAAAAAAACCGCAACATTTAGGGGTAACCCCGTCGGATCACAAAGGATTCCCGACACCTCATCCGTAGGTGTCATCTTCTCGCTCACAGTCGCAAGATCGCGCCACAAGTCCCTGAAATGGCGATCGTTCTCGGCCCGTGATCGCGCAGAGGGGCCTGAGTAGGGTAAGAGGGGCCGATGAATGTGCACCTCGTCGACGGGACCTACGAGTTGTTCCGCGCCTGGTTCGGCGCGCCGGAGGCCACTGCACCCGACGGTCGGGAGGTCGGTGCAACCCGTGGCTTTCTGCGCTCGATGGCCGCGCTCGTCCACGAGTCAGGGGTGACGCACGTCGGCTGCGCCTTCGATCACACGGTGGAGTCGTTCCGGAACTCCTTGTTTGACGGCTACAAGACGGGCGAGGGGCTCGAGCCGAAGCTATTCGCGCAGTTCCCGTTGGCCGAGCGCGCGAGCGCGGCACTCGGGATGGCGACCTGGCCGATGATCGAGTTCGAGGCCGACGATGCGCTTGCGACTGCGGCAGCGCGGTTTCTCGACGAGCCCGATGTCGATCAAGTGATCATCTGCTCGCCCGACAAAGACATGTGCCAGTGCGTCGTCGAGGATCGTGTGGTGGCCCTCGACCGTCGACGCGGGATCACGCTCGACGCGGAGGGGGTGTGGACGAAGTTCGGCGTCCCACCCGCTTCGATCCCGGACTATCTGGCACTCGTCGGGGACGCCGCCGATGGAATCCCCGGCATCCCGAGGTGGGGTGCGAAGAGCGCAGCCGCCGTGCTCGCCAAGTTCCGACGTGTCGAGGACATCCCCGCCGATCCGGAAGCGTGGGGCATCAAGGTACGTGGCGCGACGAAGCTCGCCGAGAATCTGAACGGAATGCGCGAGGAGGTCGCCCTGTACAAGCACCTCGCCACACTTCGCCTCGACGCGCCGATCGCGGAAACGCTCGATCAGATGCGCTGGGAGGGGCCCGACCTCGGCGCGCTCGCAGCGTTGTGCGACGAGATCGGGGAGACACGGGTGCTCGAGCGGTTCCGATAACGAGGCCGGATCAACTGGGGCAATCGGGGCGGGTTCGACGCACTCATGCGGCGGACGGCTCGGCTTGCATAGGTTGGCCGGTGCACTTGACGCGTCTGCCAACGCAAGCCTCGTGGCCGGATCAACTGGGGCAACCGGGCGGCGGGTGACACGGCCATGTGGCGGACGGCTCGGCTTGCATAGGTTGGCCGGTGCACTTGGGGCGTCTGCCAACGCAAGCCTCGCCTCAGGGCTCACGCCAACCCGAAGTGGTTGCTCGCTGACGGGTTGTCATTCGCCATGCCGCCCCATGACCGCATCACACGCCGCCCTGCTGAACCCACTACCGTGGGACGTTCGGCGCGTCGACGTGCGATGCGACAATGAGTCAAACAGTCCGGGCCGAGTTGCGCCCTGTCCCGCGCGTAGGGAGACGGGGCGGCGGGCGCAGGGGATGGGC
>JBATTM010000258.1:0-13705 GCA_049670545.1 Polyangiales bacterium | reverse complement strand
TCACGAACCCCACGGGTTCCCGACCACCCCGCTCGGACGTCAGCCCCACGGCTCCGCCAGCAAAATTAACCCTACGTAAAAGGGGACTGTCCCCTTTTGTGTCACGCACGAACCCACGCGGTTCCCGGCACCCCAAAACCCGTGAGCCCACAGGGCGAACCCCGGCGCATCGCGCCGCCAAGGCAGGCCCCGCCTGCCGCGGAGGGAGAATTACGGGCGGGGGCGGGCGGGTCGGATGTAACAGTTCCCGACCCGTGTCAGTGCAAGATCTTGTCGATGTCGCGCTCGATCGTCTCTTCGCGCACACGACGTGCCAGGGCCATCTCCGTGATCAAGAGCTTGCGGGCCTGCTCCATGAGCTTCTTCTCGCCGTAGCTGAGCTCACCCTTGTCTGAACGGACTTTCGAGAGGTCGCGGAGGACTTTGGCCACCTCGATGGGGGAACCGCTCTTGAGCATCTCGGTGTACTCGCGATACCGCCGATTCCACGGTTGAGAGGTCACCGCCATTTCGTCCTTGCTGAGCTCCTCGAGAACCGTCTTGGCAGCTTTTCGGGACATGACCTGGCGAAGCCCCACGCGATCGACGGCGTCGAGTGCGACGCGGATCGTGCCCGACTTTCCGTTGATCAGCTTGAGGATGTAGAAGTCGATCTTGTTCGCGCCAATCAGCCGCGCCTCGATCTCGGTGATCTCGCCGACGCCGTGTGCGGGGTGAACTGCTTTGTCACCTATCGTGAAGCTCATGAAATTATTCTCCTTCGGCGTCCAAACGACGAAACCCGCGCATTTTCAGCGCGGGTGGCAAACGGGCTCGTCGTCAGGTGTGCAACGGACAGCATGCACGTGATCTATATAGCAAAAAGTGCGTCCGAGGTCAATGCCTGTTTTTGATATACGCTTGTAATTTCAGAGATTTACCGCCTATCTGGCGGTGCCTGATGATGCGTTCCGTAACGCTCAGTTGGGACGGGCTCGCTTGGCAGCCGACCCCTTGGGAGCCGCCGGCGTAGCGGGCGAGGTCTTCGATGCGTTGCCCTTGCCTTCGGCGGCTTTCGCCTCAGCCGGCTCGGGTGGGGCCTTTCGCAAGCCGTGCTTCTCGAGCAGCTTCTGCTCGATCTGCGCGAGCATGTCGGGATGGTCTTCGAGAAAGTTGCGCGCATTGTCGCGGCCCTGGCCAATTCGCTCCTCGCCGTAGCTATACCAGGCACCCGATTTCTGAACGATGTTCGCCTCGACACCGAGGTCGAGAACGTCGCCGGTGCGGCTGATCCCCTTGCCAAAGAGGATATCGAACTCGCATAGCCGGAACGGCGGTGCGAGCTTGTTCTTGACGACTTTGACCCGACAACGATTGCCCACCGCGGCATCACCCACTTTGATCGTGCCGATGCGCCGGATATCGAGGCGTTGTGAAGCGTAGAACTTGAGCGCATTGCCGCCGCTGGTGGTCTCGGGGCTGCCGAACATGACCCCGATCTTCATGCGGATCTGGTTGATGAAGAAGAGTGTGGTGTGGCTCTTCTGCACCGTGCCGGTGAGCTTGCGGAGAGCCTGACTCATCAAGCGAGCCTGTAGACCGACATGGGTATCGCCCATCTCACCTTCGATCTCTGCGCGCGGAACCAGCGCCGCCACGGAGTCGATGACGATGACGTCCACAGCGCCCGAGCGAACCAAGGTGTCGGCGATCTCGAGTGCCTGCTCGCCGTGATCCGGCTGACTCACCAACAGCTCGTCGACGTTGACACCGAGCTTGCGTGCGTAGCTCGGGTCGAGCGCGTGCTCCGCGTCGATGAAGGCGGCGATCCCACCTTTTTTCTGGCACTCGGCGATCGCATGGAGCGTCAGGGTCGTCTTGCCGCTCGACTCTGGGCCATAGACCTCGACGATACGGCCCCGTGGGTACCCGCCCGTCCCGAGGGCGAGGTCGAGGGAGATCGACCCGGTCGAAATCACAGGAATGTCGACTTGGGCCGCGGCGTCACCCAATCGCATGATCGCGCCCTTTCCATGAGCTTTCTCAATCGTTCCGAGAGCTAGACTCAGGGCTTTTTCGCGGTTCGGCTCGGTCATGGTTGGGGTCCCTCCTATACTGAACAACCGTTTAGTCGGCTTGATGACAAACGTCAAGTTTGCGATACGGATTCGCCCCGCGCGTCCCCATCTCGCTCCTAGGGCCGTACCCTACCGCGACCAGGCGGACGCTGCGAGCACATCGAGCGCCCTAGCGGAACACGAGATCAACGTCGTGGCCCAGGACAGCCCTGCGGACCATTTCGAGCGCGACGTACGCGGAGAGCATTTGGACGCGATCGCGACCCCAGGGAAGCTTGCGATGCCTTGTCACGGTCGGTACGCCCCGCCGCGCGAGCCCGAACCACACGGTGCCTACGGGCTTCTCCTCGGTGCCGCCCCCAGGGCCAGCGATCCCCGTGATCGAGATCGCGATGTCCGCGTCGACCACATTGCGCGCTCCCTCGGCCATCGCTGCGGCGCTTTCCGCACTCACCGCACCGTGCTGCGCGAGGACCTCTGCGGGGACACCCAGCACCGCCTCTTTGGCGCGATTGGCATAGACCACCGCGTCGAGCAGGAGATAGTCGGAACTCCCGGGAACCCCCGTCAGCATCTCGCCGACGCGCCCGCCGGTACAAGACTCGGCGACGGCGAGCGTCAGCCCACGCTCACGAAGCGCCTCACCCACGACTGCCGGAAACGAGTCTTCCTTGCCACCGAAAACGACGTCTCCGAGCAGCCCGTGTACCTGCTGCGCGATCGCGTCCGCGCGCGCCTCCGCTTCGGAAGATGCCTCGGCGCGAACGTGCACTTTGACCTCGATTTCGGGGAAGCTTGCCCGATAGCCGAGTGTGAGCCCTTCATGTTCGCGCTCGAGCCCGCCGAGGGCCTGGGCCACTCCGGACTCGGTCATCCCAAATGTTCGAAGATGCACCTGATGGGTCCGTCGGACGGCCAGGTCGGCGATCGCCGGCTGGATCGAGCCCTCGAAGATGTGTTTCATCTCGCGCGGCACACCCGGTACGAAAAACAAGCGCGCCTTCCCAAGCTGCACGGCGAACCCGGGAGCCGTCCCGACGGCGTTGTCCAAGACATCGGCCCCCTCGGGAAAGTCAGCCTGCTTGGCGTTGGACTCGGGCATGACGCGACCGAAGGTCTTGAACTTCGCCCGGATTCCCTCGACCACCGTTTCGTCGCGCACGAGGGATACGCCGGCGGCCTGCGCGACCGCCTCGGTCGTGAGGTCGTCGCTCGTGGGGCCAAGGCCCCCCGTCGCGATCACCACGTCATGAGCCTCCGAAAAACGATGGATCACACTGACGATCCGCGTCAGGTCGTCATCGACGGTGGCGTGCTCCACGACCTCGAATCCGAGTTTGGTGAGCTCCTCGGAGAGCCACGCGGCGTTGGTGTTGACGAGCTCCCCGCGGGTCAGCTCGGTACCAATGGAAAGCACGGCGGCGGTCATCGAGCGGTGGAGTCTTCGCAAAAGCGGATGCTGGGTCAACCGCTTTGCCCATAGGGGTGGATGTGGTAGCGACTCCGGAAGTTCTCGGGGTTTTCGCGTGTTGATCGGAGAGACATGAAGCGATTTTTGAAGAGCAGAGCCCACGTCAAGGTTCTCTTGGCGTCGTTGCTCGCGCTCCAGTGGGGCTTCGCGCAGGATCGCGCAGAAGCAGAACCCGGAACGAGCGCGCCTCCCGATCTGCCGGTCTCGCGCGCCACGCTCGACAACGGCCTGCGGGTCGTGATGAGCGAGGATCACACGGTCCCGACAGTCGCAATCGCGGTCTACTACGACGTGGGATCACGAGACGAAGCCAAGGGCCGCTCGGGCTTCGCCCACTTGTTCGAACACATGATGTTCCAAGGTTCCGCCAACATCGGTAAGGGGGAACACTTCAGTCTCGTGATCAACCGGGGGGGCGACGCGAACGGCACCACGAGCAACGACCGCACGAACTATTTCGAGACGCTCCCCGCCAATGAGCTCGCTCTCGGCCTGTGGCTCGAAGCCGATCGGATGCGTTCGCTGGCGATCACCCAAGACAACTTCGAGAACCAGCGCCAGACCGTGATGGAGGAGCGCCGGCAGCGCATCGACAACCAGCCTTACATCCCCAGCATGCTGCGGATCAACGAACTCGCGTACGGGGACTACTGGCCGTACGCACACTCGACGATCGGCGACATGAAGGACTTGGTGGACGCGCCGCTCTCTGCAGTGCAGGAGTTCTTCGATACGTACTACGCACCGAACAACGCCGTGTTGGCGATCAGCGGGGATTTCAACCCCGACGAAGCACTGGCACTCGTGAAGAAGTACTTCGGGGACATCCCGGCCCGGGAGCGTAGCCCGTTCGTGGAGCCGGCGGCGCCGACGCAAAGCCAAGAGCGCAGAGAGACCATGTACGACGCCAATGCAACGCTTCCAGCGTTTCATCTCGCGTACCACATCCCGACGAACCGAACGGCTGACCACTACCCGCTCGAGATGCTCGCGCTGATCTTGGGCGACGGTGAATCGAGCAGGCTCTACCAAACCCTGGTGAAGAGGAAAGAGATTTGCCAGGACGTGGCCGTCGGTACGGACGACCGACGAGGCCCCGACCTGTTCTCGGTGTGGGCCGTCATGTCGAGCGGGCACGCGCCCAAAGAAGCCCAAGACTTGGTGTTCGCCGAGTTCTCCAAGATCGCCAAGCGCGGTGTCACCGCGCGGGAGCTCGAGAAGGCGAAGAACCGGGTGAGTGCAGCATTCGTGTTTGGGCTCCAATCCAACATGGCGCGCGCACAGAATCTCGCGGAGTTTGAGCTCTACTGGGGCGATGCCAACCTGCTGATGCTCGAGCTCGACCACTATCTGTCGGTCACGCGCGAGGACATCCAACGGGTGGCCAAGAAGTACTTTGGGGCAGAGAACCGAACGGTGCTCGACGTGCTACCCGGTGTGGCCCCCGGTTCGGAGGAGAAATGACGATGCAGCATGGACTCGCCTGCGCCGTAACGTGCGTCACGTTGCTGCTCGCGGCAGGGTGCGGACCCAAAGATGAGGCGTCGAAGGCCCCGCAAACCGCGCAAGGCGCGAAGGCGGCCGAGGCACCCACACGCGAGGCACCTCCTCCGCCCGCGGAGACTACCGACGTTTCGCTGCCGCCGGTGGTCATGACCGACCTCGCGAACGGGCTGAGTGTGAATACCGTCGTCGCAAACGAGCTTCCCGTCGTGTACGCCACTCTCGTCGTCACGAGCGGCGCAGAATCCGATCCGAAGAAGCTTCCAGGCCTCGCTGGGCTCGTCGCGTCCATGTTGAAGGAAGGCACCGCCAAGCGAAGCAGCGCGCAGATCGCCGAGGACATCGAGTTTCTGGGGGCGGATCTGTGGGCGAGCTCGGACGAAGAGAACACCTATATCGGCGTGCGGGCCCTTGCCGACCAATTCGACGTGGCCTTGTCGATTCTCGCCGAGGTCGCCAGCAAGCCCGTGTTCGATGCCGCGGAGCTCGCAAAGCTGAAGCGCCGCGAACTGGATCGCCTCGCGCTCGCAGAACGTGAGCCCGGGTACATCGCGCGCCAGACGTTCTATCGGGAACTCTACGGAGACCATCCCTATGCAGCGGCCGACACCACACCCGCCGCAGTCAAACGCGTGACACGCCAAGACATGGTTCGCTGGCATCGGAAGTACTTCGTCGGAAAGAACGCGTTCCTCGTCGTGGTCGGTGACGTGACACCTGAGCAAGTCGCTGCTGAGGCCAAGAAAGACTTCGGCGGCTGGCGTGCGGGCACCCGCGCGGTCCCTGCCTACGCCGACATGCCCACGCGAGATGCCCGCGAGATCCTGGTCGTCGATAGACCAGGCTCGGTTCAATCGGTGATCTACATCGGAAACATCGCCATCGCGCGGGCCAACCGGGTGTGGATCCCCCTCATGGTCGCCAACCAGGTACTCGGAGGCTCACCCGCCTCCCGCCTCTTCATGGACCTGCGTGAGAGGCGGAGCCTCACGTACGGGGCCTACAGCAGCATCGGGGAACGAGTCGAGCGGGCCCCCTTTATCGCCTATGCGTCAGTTCGGACCGATGTCACCAAGGAGGCGGTCGGCGCTTTCTTCGACCATCTGGATCAGATCGTGAGTGAACAGCCGACACCTGAGGAGCTGGCGAACGCGAAACGCTACTTGAGCGACTCGTTTCCACTTCGTGTCGACACCCCTGGCAAGCTTGCCGAACTCGTCGTGGAACTCCGCACGTTCAAGCTTCCCGACGACTACTGGGATCGCTACCGCAATGCGATTCGGGCCACGAGCGGGTCCGAGGCGCTCTACGCGGCCCGCGAGACGATCAAGCCGAACCAAGCCCTGGTCGTGATCGTTGGTCAGGCTGCGGACTTCGCCGAATCACTACGCGCTTTCGGTCCCGTCACCGTCGTCTCGCCCGACGGTGAGGTGAAAGCACGGTTCGGTGCGAAGTCCGGCAAGGCGCCTGCGGGCCTCAAGGATGCACCCACCTCCTCGATCCACTAAGTTCTGATCATGTGCGGGATCGTCGGGTACGTGGGGGACGAGCAGGTCGCACCCATCCTGCTCGATGGGCTGCGGCGACTGGAATATCGTGGCTACGACTCCGCCGGCGTCGCGATTCACGATGAGGGCAGAATTCGCGTCGTGCGGGCAGTCGGCAAGCTTCGCAACCTCGAGAAGGAGCTCGGCAGAAACCCCCCCACGGGCAACGTCGGGATCGGACATACACGGTGGGCCACCCATGGTCGTCCATCGGAGGTCAACGCGCACCCCCACGTCGCGGGACCGATCGCAGTCGTTCACAACGGAATCATCGAGAATCACCTGTCCCTCCGGCACGAGCTCGAGGCATCGGGTGTCTCCATCACCAGCGACACCGACACCGAGATCGTCGCCCACCTCATTCATCGAGCCGTCGACCAGGGTGAAGAACTCGTACAGGCGGTGCGAAGTGCGCTCGCCCAGGTCGAAGGGGCGTACGCCATCGCGGTCTTGTCGTCCGCGCAACCCGATCGTGTAGTCGTGGCCAAGAATGCCTCTCCGTTGGTGCTCGGCGTCTCCGAGGGCGCCACCTATTGCGCAAGCGATATCCCGGCACTCCTTCCGTACACGAACGAGATGGTGTTCCTCGAAGACGATGAGCTCGCGGTGCTCGAGTCCACGGGGCTGACACTCACCAAGATCGACGGGACTCCGCTCGTCAGAGAGCCTCAGAAGATCTCGTGGTCACCCGTCATGGCGGAAAAGGCCGGGTACAAACACTTCATGTTGAAGGAGATCTTCGAGCAGCCCCGCGCACTCGAGGACACCCTACGAGGCCGTCTCGACCGCGAGAACGCAGACGTGAGATCTCTGGAGATCGGTCTCGACGAGACCGGGGCTCGTGCGATACGACGCGTGATTCTCCTCGCGTGCGGCACCAGCCATCACGCAACGATCGCGGGGCGCTATTGGATCGAGGAGCTCGCGGGGGTCCCCGCGATCACCGAGTTGGCAAGTGAATTCCGAGGTCGCGATGCTGTCATCGAAGAGGGGGACCTCGTCATCGCGGTGAGCCAGTCCGGGGAGACGATCGATACGCTGATGGCGGCCCGAGAGGCGAAGCAAAAGGGCGCCAAGGTGTTGGCGATCGCGAACGTGATTGGAAGCGCGATCCCGCGCATGGCCGACGCGAGCTTCTATACACACGCCGGTCCCGAGATCGGGGTGGCATCGACCAAGTGCTTCATGACCCAACTCGCGAATCTGCTCATGTTCGCCGTGTGGCTTGGCCGCCGACGGGGCACGATTGACGCCGACGGTGCCGGAGAAATCATCGAAGCGCTAGCGCGGGCTCCGCATCTGATCGAAGAAAACCTTCAGCGCACCCACGAGACGATCGGCGGGATGGTGCGAACGTTCGCCGAGGCGCGCGACGTCTTGTTTCTCGGTCGGGGACTGAACTTTCCCATGGCGCTCGAAGGGGCGCTCAAACTCAAAGAGATCTCCTATGTCCACGCCGAGGGCTACGCGGCAGGCGAGATGAAACACGGGCCGATCGCGCTACTCGACGCTCATGTCCCCGTGATTGTCCTCGCACCTCGAGACCGACACCACGACCGGGTCTTGAGCAATCTCCAGGAGGCCAAGGCGCGAGAAGCCAAGGTCATTGCGGTCACCACCGCAGGCGACACGCAGACCCAAAGTCTTTGTGATGCATTCGTCGAGATCGCCCCGATACACGAGCTGCTCACACCGTTCCTGTCGGTGGTTCCTCTCCAGCTCTACGCGTATTGCATCGCCGACCACAAGGGTACCGACGTCGACCAGCCGAGAAACCTGGCCAAGACCGTCACCGTGGAGTGAGGCAGGAGGCGCAGGCGCGCCTCACGGATTGATCTTCTGTGTCCCTTTGGGAACACGAAACTCGAACCGCCTGTCGGGCACGTCACGATTGAATCGGATGTTCGAGAAGTCGAAACGGTTTCGGTTCCCCTCGGCGTCGATGATGAGGACCCGCTGTACGACCGCAGCCTGCTTGGTACCCGATTTCAACGCGCGCACGTAGAACACGAGCTGTTCGTAGTTGGGGTTCGGCTTTCGAGGCACGAGTTGAAGCACGTATCCGCCCTGGAAGTTGGCGTTGTCGTGTTCGAGGAGCCGAACGTCGAAGTCTTTCTCGAGATTTCCTCCGCCCGTGAGGAACGAGAATGCAGCAGGCAGCTGATCGTCACCCAAGGCGCGTTCGATGAGCTGCCCCTGTTTTTCGCCAGCCTCGGGAGGCTGATAGATGAGGAGCTTGTCGCGCCGCGTCACGAAGACCTGACCGTTGGGCTTCCCGTAGTCCCAGCGCATCTTGCCAGGCTTCTTGAATACGACCTTTCCTTCGGCCCGATCGTAACGATCGTAGAGTCTTGTGTATCGAGTTTGTTTAAAATTCGCCTGGAGCGATTTCGTTTGCTCGTAAAAGTTCTGTACGAGTCGCACCACACCGGACGCGTCGAGCGCTTCGACTGCGTCCGCGGCGACGTGTCCATGAAGCGCAATTCCGCCTAGAGCCAAGGTTATTGCCGCAAACCGCATCAGCATCGCTGTCGTTGAACGCACGTCGGGGCCTAGTATTCATCCTGAAGGCTCCCTTACAAGGCGGCACTGACCTCCTACACATCCCCCCAACGTGGGATTGATCATTACGGCTCAGATCCGTAGGATGAACCAAGGAGGGCATAACGCTCCGCCGCGCTTGGTTTAGCTTGTGAACTGTTCAGTGAACGTTTCATTGAGCCATTTCCCGCCCCGGAGGTGACATGTCCAAGCTGCACGCTCGAGAGATCCACACAGACCGCCAAGTCTCGCGCCTCGAAAAGAAGCACGCCGAGCTGGCCGAACGCGTCGAAGACCTAGACGGCCGACGAAGCCTCACCCCGGGCGAAGTGCTCGAGCTCCAGCGCCTCAAGAAAAAGAAACTTTGGATGAAGGACGCACTTCAGGACGCACTCGAATAGCGCCTTCCCACTCCCCTGCGCCCCCATCTGCCATCGAAGTGGCTTGGCTCCCCATGTCGGAAACGGGGGCGGCTTTTTTTCGGGCGATGGGACTAACGGAGCCGCGTTCTGCGTTTTAAAGGACAAATGGGCCACCTCTCGGTGACCCATTCCCATTCAAGGAAACGATGTTACAGTGAACCAAGCTAGGGCAAGTAAGCTAAGGCGTTATTGCTGAGTTAAGGGTGACCCTTCGTCGCGCGGATGCCGGGCAAGCTGGAAAGTGCGCGACGAGGGTCTTAAGCAAGCGACCTTAGACAATGCAATCGGGATGCCAACCTGTCAGAAACCGAAAAGGTTGAGCTTTTCCACCCTGGCGCGGTGACCGGTAGGACATTTCTGTCATGGGTCGCGCCAGATTGTTGCCCGACGGCCTCACTGACACGCCCGTGGAGGCCTTCCACGGCCCGCCTACATCACCCTACGCCGCAGGTTGAACTGTGCGCCCAGTCCCGCGTATGATCGAGATACCGGCCAAGCTGGAAAGCGATGCCTAAGTGCCAAAGCTGCGATGGTGATGTTCTCCGGACGGACGCGTTTTGCGGCACGTGCGGTGAGCAAGTTCCTGGGGGAAAGCCGGTCGTTCCGATCGTGCGAGGAGACCGCCCACGTGGGGTGCAGGCGGCGCCCGACGCGCCTAGCGGCACTTTCGAGCAGCCCTCAAGCCGAGGCGGAGCGCAAGCGGCCGCGGTGGTGGCCCTCTCTGAGCCCGCTCTCGAAGAGCCGGAGAACGCTGCACTGACCCAGACGACGATTCGGGAACGAGAGCCGAGCGAACCTGCGCCTGTGCTGCCGCTTCATCGCAAGAAGAACGGTGGCGTCGACGCCACCGACGGACAGATCCTGCAAGACACCACCTCGGAGGAAGCCGGAGGCGCAGCACCCCGATCCGATCCCGAACCCAGTGTGCCTGAAATCCCGGTTCCACCTGCACCGCCGATTCTCGCGTCGGACCTGCTGCGGGAGCGCATGCGGCCGAGCGCTCCCGGGGGCGGCACCCTGCGCCGCATCGCGATCGGTCTGGGCGCATGCGGCATCGTTGGCGCCCTGTGGAGTGGCGGCGCGCAGCCACTCACCTTCGTCGCGCTCGCCTTGATGATCGGGACGATGACGATCGCCCTCACGCCCATGTCCTACCGCGGACGGGCGGTGTCGCTCTTCTTGCTCGGTTCGGTCACCACGGGTGTTGCGTTGTGGCAACAGACCCTCCACGGGATCGCCCCAGAGAGCTTCATCCTAGCCACGGCGACGATCCTGTTGAGCGGCAGTCTGCTGTTCCGCGCGTACTATCGTGGCGCAAGGCTCGCGAGACTCGCGGTCACAGTCGGTGTCGCACTCCTCGCCGCATGGTTCCTATTGTCCGGAGGCCATGAAAGCCTGGTGCGGGTGGGCGGCCACTGGCAGTCGTGGGCGCCCGCCTCGACGCACATGGCGTTCGGGCTTCTCGCGCTGCTTTCGCTCATGGCGTTCATGGACAGTACGACCCGGGGCGGCGCGCATTGGTGGGCCTACGCACTGCTCGGCCTCTACGCGGTGCACATCGGTCTGCTGGTCGCGATCCAACGATGGCCAGAGCCCGGCGTCACCGCGAGTCTCGCCGGCCCCACCGTCGCGGCGATCATCGCCGGCGTCGTAGGTACCGTCGTGGCCGGCGTGGCACTCGCGCAGGTCTTGGTGGTCGCGTACAACGCGAACGCGGGCCGAATCAGCGAACGTCCCGACTGAGTCTAGGGGACCTTGCGCGGCCAGGACGCAAGCAGGATGACAGCGCAGGTGCGCCCCTTGCCATCTGTGGCCTTGCCGTAACCGGCATCGGTGAAGCGCGGATCGGTGACGGTCATCAGATGACTCGGGCTATCCTCGATGGCGTAGAGCGCATCCCGCATCGTCTGGGCGCGGGCGACGGCTTCACCGACGACGCGGGCCTCGATGCCTCGCTTGAGCAGCCTGGCCTCGGGATCGCCCCATGGGTCGAGCTCATGGCCGAGCTTGCCCGAGTCACAAACGGTCTGGGCGTGGCTCGTCGCCTCTTGGCTCAGTAGTCGATTCCCGCGGAGTGACCCCGCCCCAGCCGAGCGTCGCAACTGCATCAACCATGCCTCGGGTGACTGCGAACCCTTTCTCGTGGGCTCTCGCTCTGGCATTTTGCCGACCCATCGCTCGGCGACAGGACGCGGCCCGGTCGGGCCTGTCGCGACGAGTTGCACGAACAGAGGACGGCTCCACTCGAGTGGCAACGTGACCGTGGAACCGAAACCTTCGCCTTCGACTGCGATTCTGCGCGACCCGCCCTTCGCGTCCCGGACGACGATGTATGGATCACGGAAGTCTTCGATCACCGACGCGTGTAGGCTCCGCTGGCCGCTGACCGTCAGTTGACCAGCCTGCACCGCTGCGACCAAGACGACCCGCTCACCGACTCGCGCACGGCCACAGATCAATGGCGCGTCGGCGGTCTCATCGAGATCATGGAGCCAAGACTTGAAGCTCTCGACCTCTCCCGAAACACCAAACTTGGCGTACACCGGGTTCGCATCGACGCCTGCCTCTCGTGCCACTCGAATCAGCTCGGGTGACGGCGGGATCCCTTGAAGCTCGGCAAGTTGGAGGGCCACCGAGGCGAGTTTGCTGTCCTTGCGACATAGCGTCTTTGATTTGGGCGCGACGGACGACAGGCCAGGTGGCGCGTCTGGCGAGTTCTTGTCCTGGTCCGCGATGGCAGTC
The DNA here is from genome assembly GCA_049670545.1 of Polyangiales bacterium. Classification (GTDB taxonomy): domain Bacteria; phylum Myxococcota_A; class Polyangia; order Polyangiales; family Houyiibacteriaceae; genus SG8-38. The sequence goes on along the minus strand of JBATTM010000258.1, from coordinate 1,422 downwards.
GCGTGGAAGGCAAGCCAGGTGGCGCCGATGACGGCGACGATGAAATGGCGTTTCATGAGTGAAATCAGGTCCGGTAGTCGGCGTTGATCCGAACGTACTCGTGACCCAGGTCGCAGGTCCAGTAATGACCAAGGCCGCGTCCTCCGCCGGCGACGACCGTGATCGCATACTCGCGTTTGCCCATCGCTCGGGTCGCCTTGGCCTCGGTGCTCGGGGGCATCGTGGGGCGCCCCTCGCGAAAGATCTCGATCGCGCCGATCCTGATCGACACGTGATCAGGATTGAAACGCACCCCAGAGCGGCCGGCAGCCGCGAGGATGCGACCCCAATTGGGATCTGCCCCATGTATGGCGGTCTTGACCAGCTGGGAACTCGCGATCGTGCGCGCGATCTGAACCGCATCGGAATCGGTACGAGCCCCGTGGACCTCGATCCGAACGAGATGTTCAGCGCCTTCGCCGTCGGCGACGATCATCTTGGCCAGCGCCTCGAGAACCTCTTCGAGCGCCAACGCGAACTTACGCGCCCCTGCGCCTCCGGTGCGTGACGTCGCCTCGCCCGAGGCAAGTGCGTAGATCGAATCGTTCGTGCTGGTGTCTCCATCGACGGTCGCCCGATTGAAGGTTTGCTCGGTCGCTCGTCGAAGTGTCGTGAGAAGCGTCGTCGATTTGATGGAAGCGTCCGTCATGACGAATCCGAGCGTCGTCGCCATGTTCGGGTGAATCATGCCGGCCCCCTTGGCGATCCCGAGGACCCGGCATCGGGTGGCACCCTGTGTGAACGAAGCGTGCGCGACCTTGGGTCCGCGATCCGTCGTCATGATCGCGCGCGAGAAGACGTCGGCACCCTTCTTCGATAGCGAAGACACCAATGACGGGATCGCGGCCTCGATGGTTTGCCGCGGCAGCGGGGCTCCGATGACCCCGGTCGAAGCAGGCAGGACGAGGGCAGGACGAAGACCAAGCGCACGCGACACTCCCCGCGTGAGCGCGACGGCATCGGCGTGGCCTTGCTTGCCCGTGCACGCGTTTGCATTGCCGCTGTTGACGAGCAGCGCTTGGCAGACGCCAGAAGCCAGTCGTTTCTCGCTGATCGCCACGGGGGCGGCGCGCACACGATTGCGCGTAAACACCCCCGCGGCTGCCACTGGGTGGTCGGCGGCGATCAGCGCCAGGTCGAGCGTCCCGTTGGTCTTGATACCCGCGGAGACCCCCGCAAGTCGAAATCCCTTCACCGATCGGCTCATCGCGAAGCCATGTAGCAAACCTCGGCTACTGCGGCGAGGCTGCAGCTTGGTCTTCGCGATAGTGGCAGTTCTTGTACTTCTTGCCACTCCCGCAATAGCAGGGATCGTTTCTGCCCACCTTGGGCCGCTCGCGTTTCACGGTGGGAGCGGTCGTCGCCGCCTGCGGGGGCGGAGCC
>JBATTM010000257.1:0-6966 GCA_049670545.1 Polyangiales bacterium | reverse complement strand
TTTCCAAGCACCTGATGCGGCTCCGCGACCCCGGGATCGACGAGGCGCTGTCGCTCGGGCCCGAGGGCCTCGAGGTTTGGCTGAACGAGGTGCTTTCGAAACCCGAAGACGCAGCGCTCGCGTTCTGGGCGGGTGCTTCGCTCGGTGCGCGCATCAACATGGGCATGGAGGACATGGACACGGTGGCAGACCTGCCTCTCGCGAAGGTCTTGCTCGCCCACTCCGTCGAGCTCGATCCCGATTGGTTGTTCATGACGCCGATGATGACCCTCGGGGTGCTTGCGGCCTCCGAGTTCCCGCCCGACATGGACAAGGCCAAGACGATTTTCGACCAGGTCCTCGAGGGCACCGAGCGCCGAAACCTGATGGTGCAGCTCAATATGGCGAGGTACTACGCTGTAAACAAAGGTGATTCGAAGCTGTTCAAAGAACTGCTCAACGAAGTGCTGGACGCAGGAGATGTGCTACCTGAGGCAAGGCTGAGTAACGTGATCGCCAAACGAAGGGCGGAGCGCTACTTGGGCCAGATCGAGTATTTTTTCAGCGACCTCAGCGAGTAGTGAATGCATAACTTCAAATCCCTGGCCGCGGCGATGCTCGTCGTGGGCGCTTTCACCTTGCCGGGCACGGTGTCGGTTCCGACGGCTGATGCCGAAGCCGCGACGGTGATTCGCTTCGCCTCGCTCGCGCCGGCCGGGTCGTCGTTCATGAAGGTGATGAAGGCGTGGAACAGAAGCCTCAAGCAGGAGACGGACAACCGTGTCGAGCTTCGCTTCTACTCTGGTGGAAGCCAGGGCGACGAGCGGGACTTCATTCGCAAGGTCCGCGCCGGGCAAATGGACGCCGCCGGGGTCACCACCACGGGCCTCGGGATGGTCGCGCGGCCGGTGCTCGTGCTCACGGCGCCTGGGCTGATCACCGAGTACGCCCAGTTGGAGCGGGCGCGCACCGAGCTCAACGACCGCTTCGCGAAGCTATTCTCCGACGCCGGCTTTCAGCTCCTCGCATGGGGAGAGGCTGGCAAGAACCGCATCTTTGCGGTCGACGAGTTCGCCCGTCCGTCGGATCTCAAGAACCGTCGGCCCTGGGCATGGAAAGACGATCCGGTGTTCGCCGAGTTCATCAGCGTGATTGGCGCGAACCCGGTGCGCCTCGGTGTTCCCGAGGTCTACCCGGGCTTGCAGACTCGCATGGTCGACACGGTGCCGGCGTCGGCGATCGCGGCGGTCGCGCTCCAGTGGTACACGCGCCTGAAGTACATGGCCAAGGACAACTTTGGCATCATCGTCGGAGGCTCGATCGTCAAGCAGGAGAAGTTCGATTCGCTTTCGGAGGCCGACCAGAAAGCGTTGATGGACACCAGCGAACGCGCGGCGCGTGCACTCGACACCCTGTCGCGAAGAGACGACGAGCGCGCCTACGTGTCGCTTGCATCACGCGGCTTGTCGGTCGTCGACACCACGCCGTACAAGGCCGAATGGGATGCGGTGGCGGCCCAGACGCGAAAGAACCTGACCGGGCGCGTGTACAGCAAGAGCCTCATCGACTCCGTGCAGAAGATCGTCGATCAGTAGCCGCTGGCGCTACAGGTACGCGCCGCCGTGCACGTCGATGGTTTCGCCGGTGAAGTAGTCGCAGTCGAAGACGAACTTCACCGCGCGCCAGATATCCTCGGGCTTGGCCATACGACCGAGCGGGATCGACGCTCTCATCATGTCCAGCGCCTTCTGGTTCATCCCGGCGGTCATCGGCGTTTCGACCGCTCCCGGGGCGACCGACGCGACGCGGATCCCAAAGGGAGAGAACTCTTTCATCCACGTACGCGTGTTCGCGGCCAACGATGCTTTGGAGGCCGTGTAGTTCGACTGGCCCCGGTTGCCGTGCCGCGCGACGGAGGAGATGTTGACGATGACCCCAGGCGTGCCGGCCTCGACCATGTGGGCGACGACCTCCTGCACCATCATGACTGCGCCCGTCAGATTGATCGCGATGACCGCATCCCAGTGCGCACGGGACATTCGCTTGATCTCGCCCGTACTCCGACTCTTCCCCACCAGCAGCGCGTCCTTGATGATTCCCGCGTTGTTGATCAGGGCGTTGAGCCCGCCCATTTTTTCGGCTGCCCATCCGACGAAGCTTGCGATGTCGTCCTGATCGGCCACGTCGAGGCGGCGCCTGTGGATGCCGTCGGGCACGCTGGCGAGCGCTTCTTCGTTGATGTCACCGACGGCCACCTGGGCCCCGGCTTCCTGTAGACGTTGGGCGAAATGCGCTCCGAGGCCGGACGCGCCGCCCGTGACGATGACTTTGAGTTGGTCGAGCTCCATGGAGCGCTTCCTACCTGGTTTTGTGGGCGCCATGCAACCCGCGCGACCCGATTCTCGGTTCGGGTCGCGAGATGGGTCCTAGAACGTGCCGCCGGCGGACACGCCTCCGCCGCCTTTCCACATGGACGGTGCGATGCGCACGTTGAACTTGCGCATCGGGCCCACCTGCTTCTTGGCCTGGTACTCCTTCCACGCCTTCTCGCTCGGTGTATCCCGATAGGAGAGAATGAAGGCAGCCAAGCCGGTCGCCATGAACAGCCCCCCGACGATGAAGCCCGTGCGTCGGTCACGCGTGCTCTGGTCAGCGACGGGCGCGAGGCCCATGATGATCCCGCCCGCGATGGTATGCGTGAGGCCGTTCCAGCGGACCAACAGTCGTTCGCCTTCCCGGGTTTCCGCGGAAGACAAGAGTTCGCCCTCCATACGACCGAGCTCATTCTCGCCGATGCCGTCCGCTTTGAGTTGCTCCCAGCGCGCAAGCCTTCGCTTTTCGTGGGAGACGCGTGTGGCTGCGAAGATCCCCGTCGTGAGATCTGCGGCGCCGAGGGTCATGAACATGACGCCGAGGCCGCGACTGTAGTTGCTTTGAGGATTCTTCTCGGTGATCCGCCACGCACCCATGCCGAGGAGAATGACGCCACCGGTAATGCCTCCAGCGGCCGCGAATTTCTGCTCGCGGACAGTCTCGGCGGTTGCGCGGATGAGGAGCGCATCGAGAAGCTTTACGTTGGCCAGCAAGTCGGGATCTGGCTCGGCGCCTCGACTCGCCAGTTGCGAGTCGTCGGGCACCGGCGTTCCGTCCTCGGGGTGCATGGGTGTGGTCGGCGGCGAACCGAGCTGCTCCATCACCTCTTCTTCGGGGGCGAGGTCTTGGCCTGAGGCGCTGGCCCCCGCGAGCGCAGCCAACGAAATCATCAAGGAACTAAGCCAAGCGGCGGCGTCGCGCATCGCGGTCGATTGGTAGCAGTCCCTCGCAGGGTTGGCTACCGCAATCCGCGTGGTAGCGTCCGGACGTCATGGGACGTGTCTTGATCCGAATCTTCGCTGCGATCGTTGTATTGCTTCTACTGGTCGCGGTCTCCTTGCGCGTTCGCTACGGGGGAGGCGAACCGTATCCTGATCTGAGCGGGACGCCTCGTTTCGGGCCAGACGCCCTCGAGATCGTGGTCACGAGTCCCGAACCGATCGGCAATCTTGCGGTTTCTTCCGAAGGCAGGGTGTTTTACACGATTCATCCCGAGAGCCGGCCTGAAGGCGCGAAGCTTCTCGAATGGGTGGATGGCGTGCCGAAGGCGTTTCCGACGGAAGCCGCCCAGGCGCTCTTCGACACCCCGCTTGGCTTGGCGATCGATGCGCAGAACCGGCTGTGGGTGATCGATCACGGCAACCACGCGACCGGTGAGGCACGCTTGATCGCATTTGACTTGGACACGGGTGCCGTCGTGCATGAGCACGTATTCGATCGGTCGGTCGCCGAACTCGGATCGTTTCTACAGGACCTTCAGATCGATTCGACTGGCTCGCACGTGTTCATCGCGGACGTGAGCTTCTGGAGGAAGAACCCAGGCCTCGTCGTATACGACGTGGCGGCGGGGAAGGCGCGACGTGTCTTGAATTCGGACCCCTCCGTCTCCTCTCAGGACTACGTGATCCGAAACCCTACGAAGGACATGAAGTTCTTCGGTGGGCTGGTCGTACTCAAGCCGGGGGTCGATGGGATCGCAATCGATCGAGATGACGAGTGGCTCTACTACGGAGCGATGGCGCACGACACGATGTATCGGGTCAAGGTGTCGGACTTGCTCGATGCCTCGTTGAGTGAAGGTGCGCTCTCGGCGCGGGTGGAGTCGGTGGGGCCCAAACCTCTGAACGACGGACTCAGCACCGACGCGGAGGGCAACGTGCTGATCACGGATGTGGAGCACAGTGCCGTGATCCGCATGGCGCCTGACGGGGCACTCACCACACTGATCAAGGACGATCGGATCCGTTGGGCTGATGCGCTGAGCTACGGCCCCGATGGCTGGTTGTATGTCGCGGACAGCGCGATCCCCGACCAGATGCTGCGGCCCAAGAGCCACATCGAGGCGCAAGCGCCGTACACCATCTTTCGGTTCCAGCCCGGTATCGACGGTACGCCCGGGCAGTGAGCCAAGGTCAGCCGCGTTGGCTGCGAGCTCGCATCTTGTTGTGCATCTGCCCCAGCCGATCGTAGAAACGCTGCGGTGCAAGGCGCTTGAGCCGCCATGAGTTTCTCCCGTCGGCCATCGGGTGTACGTACAGGTGTTTGTCTCGAAGGGCGTCGACTGCGGCCTTCGCGACGTGGGGTGCTTGCACGCTCGAGCGCTCCATCTGCTTCTTGATCCACGCCTCCTCGGCGTCACCTGATGCGCCGCGCCCACCGTGCACGATGTTGGTGAGAAAGAACGTGGGACAGAGCACCGACACGTGAACACCCAAGCTTCGGTACTCTGCGTAGAGCGTCTCACTCAGCGATACCACGCCGGCCTTGGTCACGTTGTAGGCAGACATGCCCGGGGGGCAAAGAAGCCCCGCTGCCGAGGCGACATTGAGGATGTACCCACGACCCTGAGCCTTCATCTTCGGGATCGCGGCTTGGCAGCCGTAGATGACGCCCCACAGATTGATATCCATGACCCAACGCCAGTCGTCCATCGAGATTTCCTCGAAGGGGCCCCCGACGGCGACGCCAGCGTTGTTGCACATCAAATCCATGCCTCCGAGGCGCGCCTCGGTTTCGTCGACAAGCGAGATGACCTGCGCCCGATCTGCGACGTCGCACGGGAGCACTTCGGTTCGCGCCCCCTGGGCCCGCGTGAGGACGGCGGTCTCTTCTGCGGACTCGAGATTGATGTCGGAGATCACGAGGGATGCGCCCCGCCCCGCAAGATCGAGCGAAAGTTGTCGGCCGAGGCCGCTGCCCCCGCCAGTGACGACGGCGCGCAAGGGTTGTGGAAATGACATGTGCCGAGACAAGCGCCGATCCCACACCGCGTCAAGGCGCTTGCGTTGGGGGTGGCCGATCGGCGAAGGTTCCGGCTCGATGAGCGAACCGAGGACACGCAGCTTTTGGGGTTGGGGCTGGGAGGATAAGTTCCCGGATGCGCAGACCCGTAGAGCGACGGGTGAGCACGCGAAGCTTCTCCTAGGGTTCGGGCCCGAGCGCTGCGACGAACCTCCGACGCTAGACTCCATCACGTTGGCGGCGCCACGGGTGGAAGTCCCCCGCGCCTTGCGTGGCTTCGTCACCGATGACCATGAGGCGCGCATTCGCCATACGTACGGAAAGAACTACCGTGACGTGATGCGCGCGTTTCGGGGCGACTTCGCCAACGCCCCGGACCTCGTCGCCCACCCAACGAGCGAGCGTGACATCGAGATGGCACTCGACTGGGCGAGCGGTGCCGGCGTCGCGGTGATCCCCTATGGCGGCGGAACCAGCGTTGCGGGCGGCGTCGAGATTGAGCAAGCCGATGGGCAGGGCGGCGTGTTGAGTCTCGACCTTCGTGGCCTAGACAAGGTGCTCGAAGTCGAGCGGAGTTCGATGTCAGCGCGGATTCAAGCAGGCGCGACTGGGCCCGTGCTCGAGACACAGCTGGCGCAGCACGGTCTCACGCTTCGCCACTTCCCGCAGTCGTTCGAGTTCTCCACCCTAGGCGGATGGATCGCGACACGCGCCGGCGGTCACTTCGCCACCCTCTACACGCACATCGACGATTTGGTGCAGTCGAGTCGCATGCTCACGCCCCGCGGGGTCTTTGAATCGCGCCGGTTACCAGGCTCAGGTGCGGGCCCGAGCCCTGATCGGCTGGTGCTGGGTTCGGAGGGAACGCTTGGCGTGATCACGGAGGCCTGGGTGCGCGTTCGGCCTCGGCCGATCTATCGGGCGACCGCGACAGCCCATTTTCGAGACTACGCCAACGCCGTCGAGGGCGTCCGAGCCCTTTCCCAGTCGGGGTTGTACCCAACCAACTGTCGCCTTCTCGACAAACGCGAGGCGGCGCTCAATGGGGTGACCGGCGACGGAAGCCATGTGTTGATCGTCGCCTTCGAGTCGGCTGACCATTCGCAGCGCGGGTCAATGGCGCGGGCGCTCGAGTTGGTCCACGACCACGGCGGAAAGGTTCCGATCGGGGCCCAGTTTCAAGAGCCTGGTGAAGAGCGCGGCGCGAGCGAAGCGGGCGGAGCGGCGACCTGGCGCGATGCGTTCATCGATGCCCCCTACATCCTGAACACGATGGCGAGTATGGGCGTGGTCGTCGATACGTTCGAGACCGCGTGCACCTGGGACAACTTCGAGCGTCTTCACGCCGGGGTATTGCGCGAGGTGCGGCAAGCGATGAAGGAGGTTTGTGGTCGCGGCTTCTTGAGTTGCCGCTTCACGCACGTGTATCCGGACGGCCCCGCGCCGTACTTCACGTTCGTCGCGCCGGGGCGCCCCGGGCACGAAGTCGAGCAGTGGAGCGCGATCAAGGAAGCAGCCTCGCGGGCGGTGGTCGACCACGGTGGCACGATCACGCATCACCACGCGGTCGGGCGCGTCCATCGACCCGGGTACGAGGTGCAGCGCCCTGCGCCCTTCGGCGATGTACTGCGCGCGGTCAAGCAATCCCTCGAC
>JBATTM010000256.1:0-4303 GCA_049670545.1 Polyangiales bacterium | reverse complement strand
GAGATCCTCGGGCTGCGGCTCCGTGCACCGACCTTCTGGTGGCGTGTCCTCGAGCGTGGCCGGCTCATAGTCGGGCCCCGGACCGACGACGTTGCCGTCGAGACACGTGACGTCGCTGAAGGAAGATCCGTACCCCGTTTCGATGTAGATGCCAGCACTAAACACGACCCGTGGCGCGATGCGGCCGGCCACGAACGCCGCAGGGAGCGGGCCGAGGCCCAGCCCTGAATTGAGTCGGGTGTTGGGGCCCTGGACGGGCGCCCATTGATCCACCAGCAGCGCGCTGAAGTTGAGGGTAAACCCAAACTTTTCGATCCCCTCGAGGTTCGCCGGGTTGATCGCCAACGCGGCGGGGCGCTCGAGATACGAGGTGCCAGTGAGGCCCATCGCGATGCTGCGGCTGTCGTACGCGGTGGGCTCCGGGTTCGCGCTGGCGAACGAAGGAGTGACTAAGGCAAGCGCAAGACACGCCGCGAAAATTCGCTGCTTCATAACGGGTGGCTCCTCCATCCAGATCAGCCTTGGGGCCGGCGCAGCATACCTGGACTGGCGGGCGATAGGTCAACTAAAAAAACCGAGAACGCCTCGGAATTTCGGCGTTGAAATCGCTCTGCGGCACTCGGGTACGACCGCTACGCGGGCGCCTTCGGGCAGGAGACACCCGTGCCGCCGAGCCCGCAGTACCCGTTCGGGTTTTTCGCCAGGTACTGCTGGTGGTAGTCCTCTGCATAGTAAAACGGCGGGGCTTGCACGATTTCAGTCGTGATCGGGTTGTACCCTTCGGCAGCAAGCGCGTGCTGATACGCGTCACGCGACGCCAGCGCCGACTGATGCTGCGCGTCATTGAAGGTGTAGACACCCGATCGATACTGTGTGCCTGCGTCGTTTCCTTGTCGCATTCCTTGGGTCGGATCGTGGCTCTCCCAGAACAGCGCAAGGAGATCGTCGTAGGAAATATGTTCAGGTCGATACACGACCAGAACCACCTCATTGTGCCCCGTCTGTCCCGAGCAGACTTCATGATAGGTGGGGTTCGGCGTGAATCCGCCCGCGTAGCCGACGGCTGTCGTGTACACGCCACGCGCCTCCCAGAATTTCCGTTCAGCACCCCAGAAGCAACCCAAGCCGAAGAGTGCTTGCTCGGTGTCGGCCGGGAAGGGCCCCTTCATCGGCGCGTCGAGCACGAAGTGCTTGGCGGCCACCGGGAGCTCGACCTCGCGTCCCGGGGGCGCTTGCTCGGGGGTTGGCATTCGGAGTTTCGTCGACGAGGAAAACAGCATGGCGGTATTCATAGAGAGGGCGCGGCGATTCCGCCAGTGGCGCTTCCGTCGATAGTACGATAGTTCAGCAGGATGGAATCTCGCGAGATCGACGAGATCGGGCGGCAGCTCGCAGGGTGCCGCAGCATCCTTTTCGTCACGGGGGCGGGTATTTCTGCCGACTCCGGCCTCCCTACCTACCGTGGTATCGGTGGGCTCTACGACCAAGACACCACCGACGAAGGCATCCCCATCGAGGTCGCGCTTTCGGGTGACATGTTTCGCCGCGATCCCGCGCTCACCTGGAAGTACATTCATCAGATCGAGGGCGCGTGCCGGAACGCGCGACCGAATCGCGCCCATGCGCTCATTGCCGAGCTCGAACGCCGCCTGGAGCGTGTGTGGACGCTTACGCAGAACGTCGACGGTCTCCATCGATCCGCGGGGAGTCAGCGTGTCATCGACATTCATGGCGATGTACATCGCCTCGCCTGCACCCAATGCGGGCATCGGTGGCGGGTTCGTTCGTACAAGGGCCTCGACATCCCGCCTTCGTGCCCCGAATGCGCATCCTTGGTGCGGCCGGAAGTCGTCTTGTTCGGCGAGATGTTGCCGTACGATCAAACGCACTTGCTCCAAGATCAACTCACCCGCGGGTTCGACGCCGTGTTCAGCATCGGGACAACCAGCGTGTTTCCCTACATCGCCCAACCGGTCCTCGATGCGAGACGGCGCGGTGCGCTTACCGTCGAGATCAATCCCGGTGCCAGCGAAGTTTCCGCCATCGTCGACTACCGACTTCGAGCAGGAGCCGCGGACGCCATGACCGCGGTTGTGCAAGCCCTCGATCGTGCCTAGGGTGGCGCGATGGGGGACGACGCGACGTATCGATACGGCCTCGAGTACAAGGAAACGGTGGCCCTGAACGACGGCCGCAAAGTTCGCCTTCGGCAGATCCGCCCCGACGACAAGGAACTGATTCTCGAAGGGTTCGAGGCCCTCTCGACCGAATCACGGTACGCCCGTTTCATGACGCACAAGACAGGCTTGAACGATCGTGAGCTTCGGTATCTCACCGAAGTCGACGGGGTGAACCACTTCGCGATCATGGCGGTTCGGCCACGCATGGTGAACCGTCAGCGTGGGGTGGGGACGGCTCGATTCGTGCGACTCGAGGATCACCACGACACCGCCGAACCCGCGGTGACGATCGTCGACGCTTATCACGGCCAGGGGCTTGGAGCGACGCTACTCGGACGCCTGCTCGAAGCTGCGTGGGAACGCGATATTCGATGGTTTCGGTCCGAGCTCCTGGCCAGGAACGTCGCCATGAAAAGCTTGGTGGCCTCGCTCAGCGACGAAGCGCAGTTCCGCCCCTCCGGAGACGGCTGCCTGGTCGCAACCTTTCCGGTCCCCGAGCCCGAGCGCACCCCCACCGAGCCCGGCCTTTTCAAGCGCTCCGCACTGTATCGGGTGCTGGCCCACGTTGCGGGTGCCGATATCACCGTGCGACCTCGTGTGACGCGGCCCCCGGGCGCGCCCGAATAGTCCGGCGTCAAGACACCTGCACTGGGAACATCATCGGTGCGCGGACGGCCGCCATCGTTTCGGCGTTGGTCAGGGCGCCGACGAGTCGGAGGGCGAAGGCGAAGGCGGTGCCCGGGCCCTGGCTCGTGATCAGGGTTCCGTCTTCGACGACCGATCTCGTGCTGTACGTCGCCCAGGACTCGAGCTCCGCACGGACACTTGGATGACTCGTCATGCGTCGTTCTCGAAAGACACTGTGCGCTTTGAGTGCGATCGGTGCGGCGCAAATCGCAGCGACCCACCGTTTGGCTCGTTCGTGTGCGCGGAGAAGATCGCCGACGGCGGGTGACGCGGCGAGGCGTTGCGCCCCCTGTGCGCCCCCCGGCAACACCAGTGCATCGAAGTCATCGGTCAGGCTCGCGAGCCCCGCGTCGGGTGTGATGACCACGCCACGGCTGCACCGCACGGGAGTGACCCCCTCGAGGCCTGCGACGATCACCTGCAGTTTTGCGCGCCGCAGGACGTCGATCGCGATGACCGCTTCCATCTCTTCGGCGCCCTCCGCGAGAACGATCAGGACCTTCTTTGCGGTCACGGGACCTCCTCGCATTTGCGTGATTCGTCTTTCTTGCAGATCGTTACGATGCGCTCGCGAAGTGCGGATTCGAGCGACCTCATGCCGAGACTCTTGGCCAGTTCGATCGCCTCGGCTGGGGGGAGCCGATCGACGACGAATGCTTCGAGACCCAACAAGGTGCTCGATCGTTGCCCGGTCCCGCAGTGCACGACCGCGGGCAGCGCATCGGGCGTGTCGAGTGCTTTCGCGAGGGCGCGGGCGTTGGCTTCGGTCAATCCGGCCGCGCCGCGAACGGGAATCGATACGAACCGCATGCCAAGACGGGCCACGATGGCCTCCTCATGGGTCGCGCCGCGTTCCGTTGGTGCCCGGAGGCTGACCACCGTCCGATACCCAGCTTGCTGAATCTCTTCGAACTGCTTCGGAGTGGGTTGCCCGCCAACCAGCAAACCCGATTGGGTCACGCGCGCCCCCGGAATCGGGATGAGCGGAGGCGCTTGGCTGATCTGCTTCGGAGCGGCGCGGGGGGGCTGGTCGGCGACTGCCGTCGGGACCGACACGAGACACGCCACCCCTGCAATCCATGCGCAAACGCTCGATGTAGAACGTGGTCGCACGCTGTCGCTGCTCCGGAGGAGAGCATACCACTCGCGCCCCGGACGCGGTCGATAAACCCTTGTGGAAGTCGGCTTCGGGTGCTTCGATGCGTCAGCGATGCCGCGTTCCTGGAATCTCGATCAAATTCCCGACCAGTCGGGCCGCGTCGTCGTGGTCACCGGGGGCAACAGCGGGATCGGTTTCGAGGCGGCGCGCGGGCTGGCGAAGCGAGACGCGCAGGTGATTCTCGCATGTCGAAACGCCGAGAAGGCAGCAGAAGCGGTCGCGCGCATCGAGTCGGAGGCGCCGCGCGCGCCGGTTTCTTCGATGACCCTCGATCTCG
>JBATTM010000255.1:0-2620 GCA_049670545.1 Polyangiales bacterium | reverse complement strand
CTCCTTGACCGCCGGTGCCGCCGCCTCCCGCACCACCTGTCTCGCCGCTGTCGTCGCCGCACCCGATCAGGCCAAGCGAAACCACCACCAAAGAAATGAAGAAACCGCGCATCGCACACCTCGTACTGAATGAAGAGAGGCGACGATAGGACTATTCGTGATCCGCCACAAGACCCTCGGCTCCGTGCGAGCCTTGGGCGAGGCCGAGAAGAATGCGATCGGCCGCGTCCTCGAATCTGCCGTTCGACATCACCACCACGACATCGTCCTCCTGCGCCGAGTCGATTGCAGTGGAGACGACTTCGGCGACCGTTTCACAAGCGCGCGCGATCTTTCCATGACTGTTCAGCTGTGCGGCAATCGCCCGCGTGTCGAGTTGCTCATCGCCCGGGATCCCCGTGCGGCCCACCGGCGCGAGGATGGCGATATCCGCGGCGGCGAGCGCGTCGGGGTACGCATCTTGGTGCAGCTGGCGTGATGCTGTGGCGCTACGCGGCTCGAATATCGCGATGACACGACCGCGGCCCTGTTCCGCGAACGCACGAAGGGTCTCTCGCACGGCAGTCGGGTGGTGTGCGAAGTCGTCGTACACGCGCACACCGCTCGCGATGCCCACGAGCTCTTGGCGGCGCTTGGTACCCCGAAACGACGGGAGCGCTGCCATCAGGCGGTCGAGTGGAGCGCCCGCAGCTTCGCTGGCCATCGCCAGTGCACCGACCGCATTTCGGGCGTTGTGCCTTCCCATCATCGGCAGGTTCGTTCGCCCACAGAGCGAACCCCCTCCGAATAGGTCGAGCGCGCCCCCCGGCGCCCGCGCTCCGAGCCACCATGGCTCGACGTCGCCACAATCATCTCCGTCGAGCGCGTAGAGGCGCACGGGACACGTACTCGACTTGGTCACTTCGCGGACGTTCGGATCGCCTGCCCATGCGAACAACCAACCATCGTTCGGGATCAGCGCCACGAAGCGACGGAACGCGTCGATGTACGACTCTTCGTTTGGGTAGATGTCGATGTGATCGTACTCGACGGACGTGAGGATCGCGGCGTTCGGTGCGTAGCTCCAGAACTTCGGAACTTTTTCGAAGAAGGCGCTATCGTATTCGTCGCCCTCGATGACGAAGGGCGCGCCGACGGTTCCCAGTCGGGAGCTGGCTCCGAGGTCGAGCGGCAGTCCTCCGACGAAGAACCCGGCATCGATCCCGACCTGACGCAGCAAGAAGGCGACCAGCGAAGAGGTGGTCGTCTTGCCATGTGTGCCCGCTACCACCAGAGGTTTGCGGGACGACAGCACATGTGCCTCGAGTGCCTTGGGCATCGATGTGACCGGCAAGCCGCGATCGAGGGCCTCGCGGGCTTCTGGATTATCCGCGCGACACACGTTGCCGATCACGACCAAGTCGGGGTCGTCATCCAGGTTCCTGGCGTTCCAGCCGGGAAGGCACTGGATCCCCAGTTCGCGGAGGTAGGGTCCGATGGGAGGGTCGAACGCGGTGTCGCTTCCGCTGATTTCGTGACCGGCTTGGGCCAATAGTCCCGCCAAAGCGCTCATTCCGGTGCCGGCGACTCCGATCAGGTGAATGTGCATGTAGGACTCGAATCCTCGTAATTGTGGGGCACCGGGCGCGGCGGGTGTTGACAGCTTCTCAGGTGCACCCATTATGAACGTAGGTGCCTTCGAATCCGAAAAAGCTTTCCGACCGCGTGCGAGAGGTGCTCGATACCTTGGTCGACGCGCTCGATAGTTTGGTCAACCCGGCACCCGCGCCGGTCCCCGTCCGGATCAGGCCGCCTCAGCTGCCGGTCAAGCGTCGACGGTAGCCTATTCCGCGGCCACGACCTGCTCGGCGACCTTCACCGTGACGGGCACCCCGCTGAAGGCCGCGTTGCCGCTGAGTGTATCCACCATTTGATCATCGGTGAGATCGTTGAGGCTCACCCCCGGGTGGCTTGCCGCCACACTGAGCTGCACGCCGTCGCGCCCATGCCCGAACCCATGCGGGATGCTGACCACGCCGTCCATCATGTCGTCGGTGATTTCGACGGGAAGGCTCACCTCGCCGACTCTCGAGCGCACGGTGACCGTCGCGCCCGTGGTCACGCCGACGCGCTCGCCGTCCCCTGGGCTCATCATCACCGTGCACCGAGTCTTGCCCTTCATGAGACGGGGCGTGTTGTGCATCCAGGAATTGTTGCTCCGCAGGTGCCGCCGCCCGATCAACAAGAACTGGTCGTCGGACGTGACCGAGCCGGATGCGAACTTCGCATGCAGCCGATCGAGATCTTCGACGAAGATGTCCGGCGCCATGTCGATTGGCCCATGTTCCTCCGGAAGGCCCTCGGGCAGAATCGGTTGCAGGGGCCCGAAATCGACGCCATGTGGCTTCTTCTTGAGTTTCGAAAGCGACATGCCCGGCCCGATTGGCTTGAGGCGCTGCCCGTACGGACCCAGGCGGAGGCCGAGGTCGAGGACGCGTTCCGGGCCTGCCTTCTGCATCGCTCGGGCCCCGAGGTGCTCCTTGCTGAGCTTGCCGTGACGCTTGGCCGCGAGTCGGCAACTCAGCTCACTCAGTATCTGCCAGTCGTCGAGCTCCCCCTTCTTCGGGGCGAAGAGCGGAGG
>JBATTM010000254.1:0-3203 GCA_049670545.1 Polyangiales bacterium | reverse complement strand
TGAACGTCGCTTGCGTCTCCAGCATCGCCCGTTTCGATTAGCTCGGCATCGCCCCATCGGTTCTCAGCGGCAAAGCGATTCGACCAAACGTTGGTAACCGTCGTTCCCTGCGTCCATACGGCAACCGCGCTTCCCTCTGAACTCACGCCTACGTCGGGGAGAGACGCACCCCCGTCGCGCCTCTCGATGATCACCGCATTCTCCCAGCCCACGCCTGCCGTGAAACGGTTGGCCCAGACGTTGACCCGTGTGCCGTCAGACTGTCCCCAAACCGCCATCGCATTGCCCTGTGGCGACATCGCTAGCTGCGGGAAGTTCGCGTCGCCGGCATTGTTGGCCTCAATCCTCTCGGCACCACTCCAACCCGTGTTCGGGTCCAGCCGGCTGGCCCAGATGTCGAAACGGGCACCCTCTTCTTGGCGCCACAAAGCGATCGCGTTTCCGAACGCATCTGCGACCACTCGCGGAGCCTCCGCGTCGCCGGGCTCGTCTTCGATGGGTTCGCCCCCGCCCCAGTCGTCGATTGGCGAGTACCGATTCGCCCAGATGTTCTCTGTCATCTCAGACGAACCGTCCCAGACCGCGATCGCGTTGCCCTCCGGATCTGAGGCGACTCGGGCGGTTCCGGCAACTTCGCTGTCACCGATGACCACAGCCTCGCCCCAACCGACGCTCGGTACGAACCTGTTGGTCCAGACTTGGAAGTCCGACTCCTCGATCTGACTCCAAACCGCGATCGCATTTCCGCCCGCATCCATCGACACATCCGGCAATCGGGCTTCCGTGTCCCCGAGATCGATGGGCGCAGCCTCCGTCCACGCACCGTCGCGAGTCGCAAAGGCCCACTCGAACTGGGCCTCCAATGCACCACCGCTAACACTTTGCACCCGGGTGGTCACGGTCGCTCGGTAGGGGCTGGACAGGTCCAACGGCGCGTCCGGAGTGAATGTCGCGATCAGGCCGGTGGGGTCGACGTCAACCGTCCCCGCGAGCGATATTCCGTCGCCGCCGCGAACCAGGAAGCTCGCCATCGTGACGGTGGCTACGTCCAAAGGGGTATTGAAGCTCGCTTGGACAACGGTGTCGGTTGCGACGTCAGTGGCCATGCCTTGGGGAACCGTCTCGATCACCACGGGCATGATGATGGGAGAGCCCCCACGGCCTCCGACGGCGCCGGCACCTCCAGCTCCGCCGCCTCCCGTTCCCGCGGCGCCACCATCACTCGTACCGCAACCCATTAGCAGCAGGGCCAGGCCGATCATCAGTCGCATGGAGTTCTGTCTCACCGTCTGACACTCATTCCGCAACAAATACCATGTTCTGCCTGGAGGACCGTGCGCCAGCACACCGAGGCGTTGCGAGCCAGGATCGGTTGAAGTAGGCTTTTAGGGTGATCTCTGGCCGCGCTACTGCTCTGCTTGGTGCCGGTTTGGCCTTCTTTATAGGCTGTGTGGGTGATATCGGTGACGAGTCAGGTCTTCGACTGGGCCCCCGTGAGTCGGGTACGGGAGCCAGCGGCGGAAGTGGGGCGCTCGGTACCGGCGGAACAGATGTCGTTGGAATGCCGGAATGCGGCAATCGGGTCGTGGACTCTGGTGAGTCGTGTGACCCGCCTGGAAGCTGTCCCACCTCTTGCGACGACGGCAACGCGTGCACGTCGGACGTGCTGTCCGGAAGCGCGGCGACGTGCGACGTATCATGCGACGCGACGGTCATCGAGCTCTGTGCCGACGACGACGGTTGCTGCCCGACGGCTTGTAGCGCCTCCGACGACAACGATTGCTCGCCAAGCTGCGGCAACGGAACTATCGAGAGCGGGGAGACGTGCGACCCGGCGGAAAGCTGCCCGGTGTCGTGTGATGACCAGAACGCGTGCACGACGGATGCGTTCACGGGAAGTGCGGGGAACTGCAACGTTGCGTGTAGCCACACGAACGTGGTTGTTTGCTCGAACGACGATGGGTGTTGCCCATCGAGCTGCAGCGGGGCCAACGACAACGACTGTATGAACACGCCCATGTGCGGCGGGGCGGGGCCCGCGACGACCCCCCTCGACATAGAAGAGCAGAATTTCCTGCAGCTGCTCAACCAACATCGGACTGCAAACGGACGCGACCCCGTGGCGGCCTGCACATCGCTCAGCCGAGCCTCGCAGGGCCATAGCGAAGACATGCGCGATCAAGACTACTTCGACCACAGCGGCCTCAACGGTTCGAGCCCGATAGAACGCGCGTGCGACGCTTGCTACGAGAGTTGTGGGGTAACCGGGTGGGGCGAGAACATCGCCGCAGGCAACTCGGGCGCCCAGGGCACATTCAACCAGTGGGTCAACTCACCAGGCCACAACGCGAACATGCTGGACTCGGGCTTCGACGTCGTCGGCATCGGGCGCGCCACGGGAGGCGGGACGTACGGCGTCTATTGGACCACCGTCTTTGGCGGACGGTCGGACAGCAGCTGCAACTGAGGAGCAGCGGACCTTCGCCCCGTACGAGCACCCCGAAGACGCGCGCGAGCTCGAGCTGCATACAGCAACCCTGTGCGTTCAAATCGGACATGCCGGCACAAGGTTCGACTTCTATCAACGCGACCGATGGCCCGGCACCGGAAGCAGCCGTGTGCCAAGCCTCGACCCACGTTCGTTAGAATCGACCTGATATGCTGACACCGCCAGGCGTCAGGCCAAGCGTGATCGAGCCCTGTTTTGTTGCACCCTTCTCCAGCTGCCGAGCCCTCCCGAAGAGCCCAGCAGCAGTCGCGACCGTCGCGGTCGCGAAGAACATGAAAGGCAAGTAGGTCTTTGCGAATTGGGGCTTGCTGTTGGAGGCGCCGGCAACGACGGCAGCATACACGCCGGTGCCGACGGAGCCCGCAACCCCGAGCCCAATGACCCACTTGCCGGCCTTCCGGAGCCGACTCGCCTTGTCCAGATCGGACTGTTGATCATGAGCTGAGAGCCTTGACGGCTCGATCTGCGCCCTCGCCTCGACGGTAAAGACGCCCGTCGCCACAAGTACGAGGAGCGCCAACGGCACGAGAGGGAGCGAACGAGATGTGACGATTGATCGTCTACGTTTCAAGAATCAAACCCTCCCTGTGCCGGACGAGCACGTCGGGAGACGCACGTCGGGAAAACGGGTTTTGCCCGAGTGACCTGCGAGCCCCCAGGCGAGACGGTCACTCACCGAAGCGCATCTCCCGCG
>JBATTM010000253.1:0-5037 GCA_049670545.1 Polyangiales bacterium | reverse complement strand
TACTGAGAGAAGTATGTTTCGAGGAAGCGCTGATGGTTGCCGTGGATCGTGCGCGCCTGACCCGGCCACGGCTTCGCGATGCACAGGTAGCAATTGACGTCGTTTCCTTCGATGACGGCACCCTCTTGATCGACCAGACGGGGTTCGATGCCGAAGAGCGGCAGGGTGGCCGAGCCGGGTTTCGTTGGCGTGGCCCCAGGGAGTGGGCTGATCATCACTCCGCCGGTTTCGGTCTGCCACCACGTGTCCACGATCGGGAGCTTCCCATTGCCGACGACTTCGCTGTACCAGCGCCATACCTCGGGGTTGATGGGCTCGCCGACGGTTCCAAGAACTCGAAGCGACGCGCGGCTCGAGCCCTGGACGGGGCCGTCTCCCTCGCGCATCAGGGCGCGCAACGCGGTCGGGGAGGTGTAGAGCGTGGTGGCACCAATGTCATCGATCACGTCCCAATATCGACTTGCGTTCGGGTAGGTCGGCACGGACTCGAACATCACCGTCGTGACGCCATTGCAGAGGGGGCCGTACACGATGTAGCTGTGGCCAGTGATCCAGCCGATGTCGGCCGCGCAGAAATGGATGTCGTCGGGACCGATGTCGAACACGTAGCGAAACGTGGATGCAGCATACGTGAGGTAGCCGGCTGTCGTGTGGACGAGTCCTTTGGGCTTCCCAGTCGACCCTGAGGTGTACAGGATGAAAAGTGGGTCTTCCGATGCCATCCACTCGGCCGCGCAGGTCACCCGCTGCTCCGCCATCGCCTCGTGAAGCCATAGATCCCGACCTGACTTCATCGAGACTTCTGTGTCGGTGCGCTTGGCAACCAACATGTGCTCCACCACGCTGAGCCCTGCGATTGCGTCGTCGGAGATGGCCTTCAAAGGAATGCGTTTGGCGCCGCGAAGCCCCTCATTCGCAGTCACCAGGATCTTCGCCTGGGCGTCGATGATTCGGTCGCGGAGCGCCTCGGCGCTGAACCCACCAAACACGATCGAGTGCACAGCGCCGATGCGCGCGCAAGCCAACATCGTATATGCGAGCTCAGGGATCATCGGCAGGTAGATGCAGACTCGGTCTCCCTTCTTCACACCCAGCGAGCGAAGGAGATTGGCGATGCGCCCGACATGGCCTTTGAGCTCGCCGAAGGAGATGTGTTCGTATTCGCCAGGTTCGTCCCTGACGAAGATGATCGCAGTCTTGCTCGGGTCGTGTGCCGCATGTCGGTCGACACAGTTCACGGACGCATTGAGGCGCCCGCCCGGGAACCAGACGAACTCGCCCGGGCCGTAGTCCTCGAAGACTCCGTGGGGCTCGTGGCTCCAGTGCAGCATCTCGCCTTGCCGGCGCCAGAAGGCGTCGCGATTGTCCAGGCTGTCGCGATAGCGGCTTTGGTACTGTTCGAGGCCAGTGATGCGGTTGCGAGACGCAAGATCGGGTCGATGCAATGACATGAATTCGCTTTCTCGAATCGTTGAGTTTGGGGGCAGAGACTACGCCCAAACGACGAGTGGAGTCATCTATGGCGGAGGGTGCCGTGGGCGGCCGCCCGATTTTGCGCCGTTTGGGCCGCGCTCGTATTTACGGCCGCGAAACAATCCAGAAATAATCGAGGGCTACACCATTGCGCACAGGCGGTTCCGGTTGGGCTGCCGAAGTTCGGAGGTCCCATGAAGAAGGTGGAAGCCATTATTAAGCCTTTCAAACTCGATGAGGTGAAGGACGCCCTCAACGAAGTTGGTATCAAAGGCATGACCGTCACGGAGGTCAAAGGGTTTGGCCGTACGGGTGGCAAGCGGGAGGTGTATCGGGGGTCCGCGTACGTCGTTGACTTCGTCCCAAAGGTTAAAGTCGAGATCATCATCCCCGACGCCTTGGTCGTATCGGTCATCGAGGCGGTGGAAAACGCCGCCAAGACGGGCAGGATTGGTGACGGCAAAATCTTCGTCAGTCCGGTCGAAGAATCCGTCCGCATCCGAACGGGTGAACGCGGCGAAGCGGCGGTCTAGCGGGTCTCGCGTCGAATCAAAATCGGGGCACCCCGCCGGTCGTGGGTTCTGGCGGGGTGTTCTTGTGTGCGGACTGCCCCCGAACAGTCCTGATTTCCATAGTTTGACGGCGTGATGCAGCGTCAGATACCCTAGGTCGGCAGCACCGATTCATGGGGATGAGTGCTTCACAGCTGGCCGCTCACACGGTCCGTGCTCTGCCGCGCAAGCGCCTGAGCAGGGCGCTCGGAAGACTTGCGGCCGCGAAGGCACCCCAATCGATCGTGGACATGGCCGTCGCGACCTTCGTGAGGGCGTACGAGGTCGATCTGTCCGAGGTCGACATGCCCAAGGACGGCTTTCGAACGTTTGACGACTTCTTTACGCGTCGGCTCGTCGAGGGTGCCCGCCCGGTGGACCCCGACCCCCTTGGGATCGTCTCTCCCGCGGATGGCCGGGTGGAGGACCTCGGGCCTCTGCGTGCCGGTGCGGAGCTGATCGTGAAGGGCCAGCCCTACACGGCGGCCGACTTGTTGGGCGATCCGGAAGCTGCGCGCCTCTACGAGGGGGGGCACTATTTCATCGTCTACCTCTCCCCTCGTGACTACCATCGCGTACATGCGCCGACATGCGGAACCGTTCCCTACGTCCGGTACATCCCAGGCACCTTGTTCCCGGTGAACCGCATCGGAACGGACCATATCCCTCAGCTTTTCGCCAGGAACGAACGGCTTGCTATTGTGCAAGAGAGCGTGGTTCACGGGACTGTGACCACGATCATGGTGGGGGCCATTGGTGTGGGGCGGATCGGACTGAGCTTTGATGACCTGCAGACGAACCAAGGGGATACCCCTGGAGTGCGACGGTACACGGATGTTCGGGTGGAGCGGGACCGTGGGGAAGAGCTCGGGGTCTTCCACATGGGGTCGACCGCGATCGTGATGATTCCGAGCGGCTATCCCCTCGATGTCGACGTGGCGCCGGGTGCCATGGTCCGGATGGGACAGCGGCTGGCGCTTGGGGGTTTCGTTGAGTAGCGACGCCGTCGACAAGCCCGCGGCGCGCCATTCATTTGCGAGTCGGGGAAGACGGGCGTTGCGTGTACCCATCTCGGACATCCCGAGGGCACGATTGCTCGACGACGCGTCCACGCCAGATCCGGAGAACGCCAACGGGCAGGAGGCTGCGTACGAAGTCGAAGATATCGAATGGGACGACGCGACAGAGGCCACCGAGCTGCCGACTTTCGACCGAGAGCCTACCGAGCCTTCGTTTTCGATCGAACCGGATCCGCTGGAGCCGGAACCCGAAGAACCACCCGCACTTTCGGACGTGGCCGATCGGGGTGACGCCCCTGATGCGGCGGATTCCTCGGAGCCCTCGATCGATGTGAGCTTCAGCGATCCTCCGATCATCGTCGACAGCGTTCGACCGACCGCGGTTGCACCACCGCCGGCCGTGCCCCAGCCGTCCGCCCCTCCCCAAGAGACACGATTCAGCGAGCCGCCCGAGGAACTCTTCCTCGACGACTCGGATGTGCTCTCGCGAAGCGATATCGCGCCGCCGCCCGACATGGCGAGCGACATGATGATCCCGATTCCGAAGCCACCGCCACCACCACCAGAGTCTCCCGATGCGGGCCCACCCGAGGTCGAGTCTGACGAACACGGGATGTGGTATGAGAACTTCTTCGGCCAACACTATCTGCGGACCGTTCGTACGTTGACGCCCAAGGAAGTCGCCGTCGAGTGCGACTTCATCGAGCGGACGCTGCGCATCCCGGTTGGATCGCGCGTGCTCGATGTCGGGTGTGGTCTCGGAATGCAGACGGTAGAGCTTGCCGCGCGTGGGTACCATCTCGTGGGACTCGACATCTCGAAGACGATGGTGTCCCGGGCGAGGGATGAGGCCGAGGATCGTGGCCTTCAGATCGATTTCCACCAAGGCGACATGCGCGAGGCGGAGTTCGACGAACGCTTCGACGCGCTACTCTGTTGGGGGACGACTTTCGGCTACTTCACCGAGCAGGAAAACGAGCTGGCCATCCGGCGGTTTCATGGGGCGCTCAAGCCGGACGGGGTGATCCTGCTCGAGGTGGTCAACCGGGACTTCATGATCGGCTCTCAGCCCAATCAGGTGTGGTTCGAAGTCGATGGCGCCGTTTGCATGGAAGAAACCGACTTCGACTACGTGAGCTCGCGGCTGCGCGTCAAGCGACGGGTTGCGAGCCATGATGGGCAGGAGCGCGACCGGTTGTACTCGATTCGCCTCTATGCGCTTCACGAGATTCGCGCAATGTTCGAACGCAACGGGTTCCGCGTGGACGAGGTGAGCGGTCTCGAGGCGACGCCCGGGGTCTTTTTCGGGCCGCACTCGCCAAAGATGATCATCCGAGCCGAGCGCATCGCAGGCGTCTTCACGGCCGAAGGCGAGACCCCAGCGCCACCGGTTCCCAAAGGCGCGCTCAGCGAGTTCCCGCCGGAAGAGCTTCCGTAAGGAGCCGGATCAACTGGGGCAATCGGGACGGGTGCGACGCGGCCATGTGGCGGACGGCTCGGCTTGCAAGAGTTGGCCGGGGCACTTGGGGCGTCTGCCAACGCAAGCCTCGCCTCAGGGCTCGCGACCAACCCGAAGTGGCTGCTTGCTGACGGGTTGGCACTCGCCATGCCGCCACATGACCGCATCGAACCCGACCCTATTGAACCGACTACCGTGGGACATACGGCGCGTCGACTCGCGCTTGCGGAAATGGGCCAAACTGGGGCAACCGGATCGGGCTCGACACGGCCATGTGACGGACGGCTCGGCTTGCAGAGGTTGGCCGGTGCACTTGGGGCGTCTGCCAACGCAAGCCTCGCCTCATTGCTCGCGACCAACCCGAAGTGGTTGCTTGCTGACGGGTTGGCACTCGCCATGCCGCCACATGACCGCATCGAACCCGTCCCTATCAACCCACCACTGTGGGACATACGGCGCGTCGACTCGCGCTTGCGGAAATGGGCCAAACTGGGGCAACCGGTTCGGGCTCGACACGGCCATGTGACGGAAGGCT
>JBATTM010000252.1:0-13940 GCA_049670545.1 Polyangiales bacterium | reverse complement strand
GGATCACTGCTCGCAAACGTCATCACAACCCAGCCTGGTGGCGACGGAAGACTCGTTGACCTAACGTTGACGTTGCGATGCGAAATCAGATGACATGGTGAATACGTGTTGCATCGGCGTGGCTGTGGTAAGGGGTGACTTTGAGAAAGTGGTTGGCACTCCTGGTGATAGCCTTCGTAGTGACGGGTCCTGGCGGAGGGACACACGACTATGCCCACGCGCAGGAAGCGATCGCGGAACCCGCCGTTGACACGGAACAAGTTTACAAGAAAAAGCAGAGACGAACGCTGATCGCGGGATGGACTACCCTTGGAGTCGGGCTTGGTGTGGGATTCGCTGCTGTGTTCGCGCAGGAGCGGAGCACTGAGGCGGCCGTCGGGGTGGGCGCGCTGGGGGCGGTTACTGTACTGGCAGGGGGCGGGGTACTCATCCGAAGGAGGAAGCTTCGGAAGGCACACACTGCGCGTGAGCCTAGTGCCAACGCACCGCTAGTCCTATCTCCAGGGCTCGGATCACTAACTCTGTCGGGCAAGTTCTAAGCAACCGCTCGTTGACCAAATACTGACCATGAGATCTGTTGTGGTCTGATTTGGGATGACAAGTCCTGAACATGACGACACGGCTAGGTTGTCGTTGACGAGTTCGGGGACGGGCTGAAGTTTTTCAGTTTTCCTTTCGCTCTCGGGACAAAACTAAGAAACTTCAGCCCGTCCCCGCTTGCTGCGCTTGCTGGGGTACTGCGATCCAGTGATTCCCGACTTCCGGCGACACAGGGTTTGCGGTACGCTTGCGGGGCCGGGTGATCGCGAGGTTAGACCCATGCTTGCTTACCAGTTCCGCTTCCGCCGCCGCCTGAACTCTATCTTTCATGCGGTGCTCTCACTCTGTCTTCTTGCTCTGGGATGCGGTGGTACCGTAGACGGCCAGGGTGGCAACGGAGGGTCAGGCGCAGGCGGGGCTCCGGCACCGCAGTGCGAGACCGACCAAGATTGCCTCGACCTGTATGACTGGGTCGGTGGCGCGGCATGCGATACAGAGGGCCAGTGCTACGAGTGCGAACACGCAGACCCAGTTCCAGGCGACGCCGAAGCACCGCTGGTTTGGGATCCGGAAGCCTTTGTCCCAGGCGACGAGCTCGGTCTGGATCCGAGCCTCGCCTACTTCGAAATTCCCGAGGCCGAGGCCGAACTCGATCTCTGGGGTCCCATCGCGGAGGTCTACGCCTGTGGCGACGTGCTCGAAGGAGGAGACGTCGTTCAGTCCGACCAATGCACCACGTTCGGCCCGGATGACGTCGGGTGGGAAGGAGACACGCTCTACGTTCCGGCGGGCCCCGTTGAATGGCTCATGACCGAGCCGCTGGATGGCACCTACTTTCGTGACTTTACGATCGTCGATGAGTTGGATGACGAGCCATTCTACCTGTGCGAGCGCTGGAGCGATCTCAGGTCGGTTCGGCAGGCGTAGTTTGGATCGTATGAGTCGGCGGACTCTTCGCGCCATAGAAAGATCTTGCCTCTTGTGCTTATAAGTATATAAGTACGGCATGGTCTACTCGTCCATGAAATCGCCTGTCTTGCGGCGGGCCCTCGTCCTGGCCTTGGCAACGGGCGCGATGCTTGGTCAGGGTGCGATCGCGGGAGCGCAGGATCCCTATCATTGCATCGACACGCTTTCGGACGATGCGGTGACCCAACGGCTCGAGCGCATTGACGCGAGTTTCTCGCGCGGCAAAGACAAGGCGCTCGGGTGGCGCGTGGGTTGGGCGAGCGGGTTCTTGGCGATGGCGGGCGTACAGACGGCTCTCGCGTTCGATGCGCACCGCGACGACAAGCCCTGGGATAGGTTTGCGTTCGCCTACCAGGCTGCGGGATCTGCTGCGCTTGCGGTTGGATTCGCGGTCGTGCCGATGCCCGACGTGTGGGGCAGGAAGCGAATTCGACGAAAGCCCGATTCGACACCGGACGAACGCCGCGAGAAGTTGCGGTACGCGACCCGCGTCTTCGAGCGAGGTGCGAATCTACAAGGGCTGCTTGGAAGCGAGGCGTTGATCGGGGCGGCCGTGATGTTCGGCGTCGCGGGAGGCACCGCAAAGGCGGTCAAGTGGACGGGGAAAACCCCCGGGAACACAGCCTTGCTCTTCCTCCTTCCGCCGGTCATCGGCGCGGGCGCCGTGCTCAGCGCTCCCAAGAACCTTCACGAGGACTGGGAGGGATACCGGGGAATGGCGTGCAGCGAGAAGTACTACGACCGGGGCATGGAGCCACTCGATTTGGACTTGAGCGTCTCGCCCACGGGCGTGAAGTTCTCAATCAACTTCTGACGCCGCGTGCAGGGCTGGCAATCGCTACCGCCGGCGTCATCTCCAGTTGTAGGAGAAATCGAACACGTAGTGATTGGCACTGATGAACTTGTATGGGCCAGGGCCTCCACAGTTCGGACAGTCCGACAGGAAGCCAGTCGTATCGACGTTGACGTAGGTTTTCGAGAACCCGCGCCCATAGGCGGCGTCGACGCGCCACGGTCCGTGGTTGTATCCAAGACCCACGGTAAAGAGGTACACGGGCGCCGGGGGAGGCTGGAAGGCATTCGGAAACGCCGCGCTCGTCGTCGTCGACTCGAAGACGAAGCCGGCGCGAACCGGGAGCAGGTCGTCCAAGAATCCATATTCGAAGCCAAGACGGACGAGGACTTCGTCGGACCAATCGAATGTATTGCTGATGTCGAAAGGCAGAGCCGGAATCGCCGTGAACTCCGCGGCTTCGTTTTGAGAGTTGAGGATCCATTCGATGTCGGTCGCAATGGCGAAGTGTTTGATGTCGAATCTCATGCCGCCGCCGAGCCGCGCGGGAAAGACCAGCTCCGTAAACACCTCGTCAAACTCGAAGGCCAGGGCGGTTCCGCTCGAACCCGACATGTCGATCTTTAGCTTGTTGCGATAGGTGACACCGAGCGAGAACACTTCGTTGGGCTGCCACTGAAACCCGACTCGAAACCCAGCGAAGTTCACGCCGTTGAGGCGCAACCCGAGGTTGGTGATGGGGTCAGGACGATCGCGGCGCAGTCTTCCGATCGTGATTCGGTAGCCCGCGCCGATTCGAAGACCGATCTTGTCGATGTTGAACGCGACACCGACCGTGGTTTCCACGAAGGCGACTTCGGTTTTGTCGATGATGATCTCGCCGGTGTTGAGCGGTGTCTGGTACTCGCCTCCGGCCCCTCCTGTAATGAAAGCGCCTGCGCCGATCACCATGAACTTCGTCACTCGCCCGCCGCCAGTGATCAACGGAAAGGGAATTTGGGTGCGCTCGGATTTGATGTTGACGTCGGGCTGGAGAAACGTCGGCGTTCCGCGTATTTGCCCGTCTGCGATCGAAACCGAGAGGTCGAGGTTCCCCTTGGCGATCTGCCCGAGACCCGCTGGGTTCAGGTAGAGCCCCGCGCCCCCGTCGACAAACGAGATTCCGGTGCCGCCCATCCCCGCGTACCGAGCCGTATAGAGGATGGGGACGTCGTAGCCGCCAGCGTTCGCCACCGGCACGGGCAGGGTGAGGCCTGCCGTGACCACCAGCGCAACGACGATCTGTCTCTGAAATTTGGGCACTTGACCCTCCTTGGCATCGAACTTATAACTTCATAAGTTCGAACGCAAGCGCTTATTCACTGAGTCTCACGGACCCTCATCTCGGGGCAGGATATGGAAACCGAAACGGATGTGTTGATCGCCGGAGCAGGCCCCGTGGGACTCATGCTGGCCAATCAGCTCGGACTCCACGGAGTTCGCACTCTCATCGTCGAGAAGAACGCCAGCACGGTCCACGAGCCTCGCGCGGTCGGTTTCGACGACGAGACCTGTCGTGCGCTGCAAAGTGTCGGTCTCGACGCGCTCTTTGCGGATCACGTGGTTGCCGACATTCCGGTCTCCGTACGCAACAGAAGGAACAAACCCCTCATGCAGATTCGGGTCACGGACCGCAAGTACGGCCACCCCTGGTTCGGAACGTTCTATCAACCGACACTCGAACGCATTCTTGCGGGGGGAACGAGCCGCTACGAATCAGTGAAACTCCG
Organism: Polyangiales bacterium; assembly: GCA_049670545.1. Taxonomy (GTDB): domain Bacteria; phylum Myxococcota_A; class Polyangia; order Polyangiales; family Houyiibacteriaceae; genus SG8-38. Next base: position 9,869 of record JBATTM010000252.1, on the reverse strand, counting down.
GTTCCAGACAGAGCTCGCCTCCTTTCGAGATCGCGGCTCGCACGTCGAAGCCTCGTTGCGCGACGTCGACGGCGAGCAAACGGAGGTGCGGGCGCGTTGGTTGATCGGGTGCGACGGCGGCACGAGTAGGGTGAGGCAGGCGCTCCAAGTCGGCTTCGAAGGCTCCACCTACGCAGAACGTTGGCTCGTGGTCGACTGCGTCAACGATCCGTTCGGTCGTCAGGAAGCAGGCTTCCTATGCGACACGGGAAGGCCCACAGTCTCCCTGCCAGCGCCCGGTGGCCGTCGACGATGGGAGTTCCTCCTGTTTCCGGATGAGACCGAACAGGACATCAATCAGGAGGGTTCCGTCGCCGCGCTTCTGTCGCCCTATCATGACCCGACACTTGCCGAGATCGAGCGCCGAACCGTGTACACGTTTCACGCTCGTGCCGCGACGCGCTTCCGAGTTGGGCGTGTACTGCTCGCGGGCGACGCCGCCCATGTGATGCCGCCGTTCGCGGGGCAAGGCATGAATAGCGGGATTCGTGACGCCTTCAATCTCGGCTGGAAGCTCGCCCTGGTCACGTCCGGGTCGGCCCACGAGTCTCTCCTTGATTCCTACGAACGAGAGCGGCGGTGGCATGTTCGACGCATGACCCAGCTTGCCGTTTCCCTCGGCTGGGTCGTCATGCCTACCGGGCGTCTCGCGACTGCGACCCGGGATGCATTGTTCTGGCTCCTCAATTCGTTCCCCCCGAGCCGTCGCGTCCTAAACAGCGGGAAGATTCGGCCCGAGCCGGCCCTCGGCCGTCGCGGAACGTTCCGCCCTTCAAGCTGCAAGACCGCCGGGCGGATGTTGCCGCAAGTCGAGGTGCGGCTCGCCGATGGGACGACGAAGCCCCTGGACGAGATCTTGGGCGACGGCTTCGCCGCGGTGGGAGTCGGCATCGATCCCAATCGCATCGACGACGATTGGGCCCAAACCGCGCGCCGCCTCGGCGCTAGATTCGTCTGCATCCACACGGACTCCACCGATATTCGGCGCAGCGACAACGGGACGGTGCACGTGTACGATGACACAGGGGTCTTTCGGCAACCGTGCTACCAGACGAACCCCGATCTGCTCGTTCGCCCCGACCGCTTCGTGGTGGCCGCTGAGAACAGCAGTACCCGGGCGGTCGCCGCTGGCGAGTTGGTGTTGATGCTGGCCCTCGCGAGCAGGCCGCACGCATCGACACCCATGATCGCGAGGGCAGCGCCATGATCGAGCCCCTTCCCACACGTCACGACAACGCCACGACCCGTTCCATGGGCATCGCATACGTCGTGTTCGCGCGACCGTCGGTCGACAAAGCAACCGCGTTCTTGCGTGACTTCGGAATCGACTTGCTGTCGCGTGACGAGCGCGGAGCCCACTATGGGTCGACCGCTCGCCAGGAGACCTTCTATGTCGTCCGGCAAGAAACCAAGGCCCGATTCGTAGGGCTCGCCATGTACGTGGAAGCAGAAGCGGATCTGCGTGCCCTGATCCGAGAGGGGTTCGCCAAAGAAATCGAAGCCGAGCCCGCCCCGAACGGCCATCCCTATGTGCGCATGACGGATCTCAATGGTGTGGAAGTGCATGCGGTCGTGCGCGCCCCGGTGGCCCCGAAGCTCGAGTCGGATGCTGCGGCCGAAGGAGAGACCCCGAACTCGCCTCATCGTACCGGTCGGGTCGACGAGCCCTTTGCGGCCCCGCATGGGGTTCCACGGGTCGCACGACTCGGACACGCGGTGATGGAGACCACGGATCTTCCGAACGCAGTCGATTGGTACCAACGAGTATTCGGGCTCTTGGTCAGTGACGTCCAGGTCCTGCCCGACGGCACGCCGGTCGTGGCCTTCTGCCGCTGTGACCTCGGAGACCAACCGACCGACCACCACACGGTCGCGCTTGGTCAGACGTTTCGAACGGGCTTCGAGCACGCAGCCTTCGAGGTGGAGACGATCGAAGCCGTCACTCGGGGGCAGCATCACCTCCGAGAACGCGGATGGAAACACAGTTGGGGGGTCGGGAGACACATCATGGGCTCTCAAGTGTTCGACTACTGGTATGACGCGTACGGCGCCAAGCACGAGCACTATGCGGACGGCGACATCGTCACCGCATCGTATCCCATGGGGCGCTCGCCATTCGGCCCTGCGCACTTGGCTCAATGGGGGCCGCCGATGCCCGCGAACTTCATCGGAGGACCGCCGTCCGCGAAGGTTCTGGTGGATTTGGTCCGTTTCGCGGCGTCGCGAAAGCTTCCGTTGTCCCGTCTCGTCGACCTCATCAAAGCAGCGAAGTTCTCAGAACGACGCATTGGAAACGTCGAAGAAAAAGAGGATCGACATGCGGCTCGCTGACGAGGACGTGACCACCAACGAAGTCAAATCTTGGCGCGGGGTGCACCTCCTCCACTTTCGAAGTTCGTCATGCTCCCAAAAAGTGCGAACGTTTCTCTCCGAAAAGGGCGTTGACTACGTGTCGCACCCCGTCAATCTCCCGCGGCAGGAGCACGTGACACCATGGTTCCTCGGCATCAATCCGAGAGGGGTCGTTCCGGTGCTTGTGCACGACGGTGTCGTCCACGTCGAGAGCAACGACATCATGGTGTACGTGGACGGTCTCCCTTCGAATCCCCCCTCCTTCTTTCCAAAGGACGAGGAAGAACGTCGGTTCGTCGAGTCGTCGCTGGCGCTCGAGGACAGCCTGCACGTCGACCTCCGCAACATCACGATGGGGTTCTTGTTCCCCGGCGCTGCGGCCAAGAAATCCCGAAAGACCCTAGCTGCCTACGAGAATGCTGGCGCACCGAATGCGGCGCGAGATAAAGAGATCGCGTGGTGGCGAGCCTTCGCGCGCGACGGAGGGGTGACGGACGCCGCGCTCGATCGGTCCGTTCTACGCTTCCACGAGGCGTTCGCGGCGCTCGAGAGTCGCTTGGAGGCACGCCCATGGCTCATCGGCGATCGGATCTCCGTTCTCGAGGTCGCATGGTTCATCTCCGTTCATCGTTTGGCGATCGCGGGGTATCCCATCGGGGTCCATCCCAACCTTGCCACCCACTACACAGAGCTTCTCGATCGCGAGTCGTTCGCGAGAGAGGTCGACCCAGGACGACCCATGCGCTTCGTGATTGGTGCGTACGGAGCGTACCGGCGTGCCCGCGGGACGGCGCTCCGTGACTTCGCGAAGGCACGCTTGGCCCTCGCGTAGAAAGGAAGATTCATGCAGCAGGTAGCGCGATTCAAGGCTCACGGACGTACACATTGGGGGGTCGTCGACGGAACGGACTGCATTCCGCTCCAAGGTGTCTACGAGACTACCGGCGAGTTGGTCACTTCGGGGCTCGATGAGATCCGGGCGACTCATCGCGAGCGCGCGGGAGAGCGCCTACCTCTGAGCACGGTCGAGCTCCTGTCTCCGATTACCGAGAACCAGCAAGTGCTTTGTCAGGGGGCCAACTACCGGCAGCACATGATTGAAGCCGGGGTGAACCCCGATGCGAAGGGTTTCAACATGTTCTTCCGCAAGGCGTCTTCGTGCTTGTGTGGGGCCAGCGCCACGATTCGCAAACCGGCACACGTGCAGCTGCTCGACTACGAAGTGGAACTCGGGCTCGTCGTCGGACGCGACATTGCAGAGCCCACCCGTTTCCATGGCGGAGGGCTGCCCGACGCGGTGGTGGCGCTGTCTGTGCACAACGACGTCAGCGCGCGCGACGTCCAAGTTCCCCAGATGCAATTCTACAAGGGCAAGAGCTACCGCACGTTTGGCCCAACCGGCCCATATCTGACCTTCGTCGACGATGCGTTGCGCAGGGGTTGGGGTGATCTTCGGTTGCGGCTCGCGGTCAATGGCGAGCCGCGCCAGGAAGACCTCGCGAAGCACATGGTGTTTCAACCGGCGGAGACGTTGACCGAGATGACGCAACTTCAGTCGATTCGGGCCGGCGATCTGATCGCTACCGGCACTCCGGCGGGCGTCGCGATGCGGATTCCCCCTCCGATTCTCGTGAAGGTCTTGCAGCTTCTGCCGGAAAAGACGAAATGGGGCTTGTTCGTCAAGAGTCAGAAGAGGTCGGGGCGCTACCTCGAGAACGGAGACACCGTCGAATGCTCGATCGCCTCGGCCGATGGCTCGATCGATCTCGGCACCCTTCGAAACCGGGTCGAGCCTGCGGAGGCCGACCGATGACCCTCAATCGGCAAATCCTCTTCGTGAAGCGCCCCAGCGGCGCACCGAGTCCTGACGTATTCGCAACACACGAAGCAGAGGTGACTCCTGCAGGTGAAGGGCAGTTCCTCGTCCGCAACTTGTACCTGTCGATGGACCCTGCATTGGTGTCGCGAATGCGCGACGAAGACAACTACGCGGAGTCGGTGGCGGTCGGCGACGTGATGCACGCGTACGGCGTCGGCCAAGTCATCGAGTCGAAGCACGCCCGAGTGGCGCGAGGGGACGTCCTGCTCGGGCGATTCGACATGCAAGAGTACGCCCTTTGCGACGACTCGACCGTTCGCACGAAGGTCAACGTCGGCCTCGCGAGACCGAGTTGGTACCTTGGCACGGTCGGGGTGACCGGCGCGACGGCCTATTTCGGCCTGCTCGATATCGGAAAGCCCAAACGCGGGGAGACGGTCGTGGTCTCGTCAGGAGCCAGCTCGGTCGGTGCGACCGCGGCGCAACTCGCCAAGCTCAAGGGGTGTCGCACCGTGGCCATCGTCAGCACCGACGAGAAGGCGGACAACACGAGGCGCGAGTTCGGGTACGACGCAGCCGTCAGCTATCGGGGCAAGAGTGTCGAAGCCCTTGCCGCTGAATTGCGCGATGCGTGCCCGAGTGGAGTGGACGTGTACTTCGACAACACGGGCGGCGACATCTCAGAGGCGCTCCTCGATCTCTACAACGAGTTCGCTCGCATTATCGTGTGCGGACGGGTGGCGACTTCTCACCTCGTCGACACCAAGCTCGATCGCGGACGGCGTGACCAAAACGCAGTGCTGACCAAACGGATCCGGAAACAGGGGTTCGTCCTGCTCGACTACAAGAGCCGCATGCCCGAAGCCATCCTGCAGCTCGCGAAATGGGTGAGCCAGGGAAAGATCAAGCTGAAGGAAGACGTCCTCGAAGGGATCGACGAAGCCCCAGCCGCGTTCTTCCGAATGCTCGAGGGTCGAAATCACGGCAAGCAACTCGTGCGGCTCGCCGACCTCGAACGCGATCTACTCGATGGGTCTGAACGGATAGGGCGCTTGCTGATCTCCCGATACTTTCCCACGGAGACACTGGCACTTGCAGTAGGCAAGCGCGCGGCGGTGTTCGCCTAGCCTGGAGGGTTGATCCCACGCTCGAGGACCGCGCACAGTGCGTCGGCGTAGGCATCGACGTACTTGTCTGAGAACGGTTCCATACGGAACGCACGTCGCGCGATTTCGGGCTCTGTGAAAGGCTGCATGGCCGCGCCAGCGACGATGAAGTGGAGGAATCGCGGATCGATCTCCGGGTCTTCCTCCTTCTTCAGCTTCTTGATGAGGGCCTGGGTCAGCATCATCATCGGCTTGAGGTACGTACTGAAGAGATGGTCGAATGCCTCACTCGGATGGTTGGTCTCGGTGTTCACGATGCGGGCCAGCTGCGGCTTGCGCGCGAAAAAGTACACCGTCTGTCGAACGATCTCGAAGAGCTGGTCGCGCGTCGAGAGCCCCGGGTCCATCGCATCGCCAAAGGCGTCCTGCATGTCGGCGAACGTCCAATCGAGGACGGCGCGCCATAGCCCCTCTTTGGATCCGAAATGGTGATTGATCAGGGGCTGCGTGACGCCGGTTCGCTTGGCGATTCGTGAAACGGACGCTCCTCGAAAGCCGTTCTCTGCGAACTCGTGCGCCGCGGCCTCGAGCAGTGCCTCGCGGCCGGCGCCTCGATCAGGGCGTTGGATTTTCGCTGCCTTTGCCATTCGTGACGCTCTCCCGCTCTCTCGGACCGACGGAGGCCATCGTAGCACGCGGCTCCTCGTTCCTCTCACGGCCCTCGAGGGCTTTCTTCAAAGATGGATGTACGCGCTTTGCTTGTTTCAGATCAGACATTCCGGCGCGGGTGATCTCGCACCGGGTCGCGTCGATCTGGCGTTGCACGCTTGGTCGCTCACGCAGGCGCACCCAATAGGCGGCGACGACCGGTCGCCTCCCGTTACCCCAAAGATACTCATCCCAATCGGCCTCGACGAGCCTGTCCAAGAGCACGACCCAGCTCACGTCGGCCAGCGTGAACTGCGACCCACAGATCCAAGAGCCGCCATGGGAGCTGAGCTGTGCGGACAACGCGTCGAGATGCCGTTCGAGGTCGCGACGGGCTCGCCGTATCACGCGCATCGCCGGGACCAGCCAGTGGAGGCGCTTCACGCTGAAGAGCCTGAGGGTGAGGAACAACAAGGGTCGCTCCTTGTTCGGATGGGTCAGCAATCCCTTTGCGATCTCTCGATACGGGATGTACCGAACCATCGTGGCGAACAAGGGGACGGTCAACACCGCGACGCAGTTCCCCGCTCGGGCTGCCGTGTCTGCCGGGGACACGGGGCGGTCTCCCACGATGGACGCACGGTCGACCCACGCGTGTTCTGTTTCCTCGTCTGAGGGATTGCTGGGCGACAACCCCTCGCGCGCACCGGTTACGTGTCTTGCTGCGTACGCGATCTGGACGTGGCTCTCGAAGACCCTCTGACCGTGGTGGACGAGCATCGGCACTGTGCCTTTCGGGTTCACTCGCAGGTACTCTTGTGAGACGGACTCATAGCGTCCCGTCTCGATGAGGTGGACGTGGTGACCTCGATAAGGAAGGCCCAACTCCTCCATGCAGACACGGACCTTCTTGGAGCAGATGGAGAAGCTGTTGTGGTAGAGTTCCCACTCCTCCGTGTGGGGCACTTCCAGGGAAAGCGTCTTCATGAATTTAGCTTATATTTATATAAGTTAGAGCGCAACCCGCCAGTCGGGCTGATCCCCGAACAAATTCCGTTTGCGCGCTTGTACTTATAAACATATAAGTTCTGCATGAGCGAGGAGTTCGATCGAGCGTTCGCGCACCACCGCGTTGGGTCCGCGTTGCCGGCGGGAGGAGTGTGACCATGCCACCTCTGTCCCTGGTGAAGAAAATGCTCGAGGCCGTGGTGGGATCCGCGTTTGCCAAGTCGACGATCCATCGAGGGATTCCGACTCCTCACCCGGTCATGACGCAAGAGGCACGATACCCGCGAGGCCCTCGTCCATCCGTCGCTGCGAACGAGCACGGCGAAATCGAGATCCTGCCCGGGGGCGTCGAAGCGATTCACTGGTTCGTCGAGGCTTCTGGCATCCGTTGGCACTTCGTGACGGCGGGCGACCCGTCGAACGAGTGCGTGGTGCTCCTACACGGCCTACCCGAGTCGTGGTACGCATGGCACCGACAAATCGCCTCCCTGTCCGAACACTTCTACGTGGTGGCACCGGACACCAAGGGCTACGGGCAGACCGATAAGCGTCTCGAGCTCGACTACCGCCACGAGACGATGGCTCAGGAGCTGGCCGACCTGATCGACAAGCTAGGGATCGATCGATTCAATCTGACCGGGCACGATCGGGGAACGGTGCTCGCGGACCATCTTCTCGCCGTGCAGAGCATGAAGGGTCGCGTGCTGCGATACGTTCGTATGGAGCAAAGCGCCGTGGAGCCGCACAGCCCTCCGGTTCCGCCCCACCACCTGTTCGCAACCCGGTTCGGTCTCATGGTGTTTCGGAGCAACCTCGTTCCGCGGCTGGTATTCACGGGTGACTACGTCAAGTACCCCATCGCCGAAGATGTCCTTCGGCGGCTCGAGTACGAGTTCAAGTTCGAAGGCGTTGCCGAAGCCGTCAACAAGTACTTTGCGACGACGAGCTTCGAGGTCGAGCTCCACGATCGCCACAAGCGCTTGTTCAAATACATGACGATGCCGGTCTTGTTCCTGCAGGGGACAGATGACCCGGGTCAGTGGCCTTCGGAGTACGAATGCGTCAGCGAGACCGTCCCGACGGGTCGGGTGCAGTTCATCGATGCCGGGCACTTCTTCCACTTGGAGCGCCCCGATGCCACGAACGCCGCGATTCTCGAATTTCTGCGGCAGGAGGAAGCGACATGATTGTCTTGATCACAGGTGCGTCTGGAGGATTGGGACCGGTGCTCGGTCGGACCCTCACAGAAAAGGGAATGCGCGTGTACGGCACGATGCGGAACCCACCGAGCGACGGAGGGAACTACCCGTTCGAGGTCCTGCCCATGGAGATCAGCGACTCTGATTCTGTGGCGCGGTGCGTGAGCACCGTGATGGAGAAGGAGGGCCGGATCGACGTGCTGATCAACTGCGTGAACCGGATGATCATCGGTTCGGTAGAAGAGCAAACGGTTGAAGACGTTCGTCGTGTGCTCGACACGAACGTGCTCGGGGCCCTGCGGGTCTGCAAAGAGGTCATTCCCGCGATGAAACAGCAGGGATCAGGCACCATCGTCCAGATGAGTTCGGCCGCGGGTTTCGTGGCGGTGCCCTACATGAGCGCGTACAGCGCCTCCAAATTCGCGGTCGAAGCGTTCAGCGAGGCGATGTACCACGAGCTGAAACCATCCAACGTCGACGTGGTCCTCATGGAGCCCGTCGCCATGGCGATGGATCGGGGCGATACGGGTTCCCACCTCGAGCTCGTGGATGGGGTCCGGTCGGGTTCGACCAGTCAGAAGGTCCTTGCTCGCATGGCGAAGGATACCGCCGCGAGCGGACTGTCCCCGCAGGCAGTGTCCGATAGGATCTACGAAGTCATCACCAGTCGAAAGAAGCCACTGCGCGTCCCGATGGACAGAGCCAAGACCCTCACCGCAGTCCGAAAGCTCGCCCCTCAGTTCGTCATCGACAAGCTGATCGCCGATTTCGTCAAGTAGCGGAGTTGACTACACTCAGTTCACTGCGTCGCAGGCGTGAGCTCTTCCACGACCTGGTCGATCGTGAAGCTCGAGGGCTTCTGTCGAGGTGGGTAGTCTTTGAAGGTCGCGAGGAACCGCGCGACGATTTGCTGCGCAGGCACCAGGACGAACATGTGGTCGATCAGCCAGCGGTCGTAGTTGATCGATTCTTCGTCGGCCTTTTCGAACGGGTCCATGCGGAGGTTGAATAGCTTCGGCACGCGCAAGTTGGTGAATGGCATCACCCAGACGTCGAATCCCTGGGCTTCCTGAACGCTGAAAATCGCTTTCCAATCGTTGTGGCGCACGGCTGACATCGCACCATCATCGGTGAAGTAGAAGATCTCGTCGCGCGCGCTCGGCCCGTTCCCGAGCAGCATGTCGAGCTGATTCACGCCGTCAATGTGCACGTTGAACCTCTTGCCTGCGGCGCTGTGACCTTGAAGCAGCTTCTCCTTGATGTCCGGTTCACCGGCGGCCGCAAGCAATGTGGGCAGCCAGTCTTGATGAGAAAGGATGCCGTTCGAAATCGTGCCCGCGGGGATCTTGCCCGGCCAACGAACCATCTCCGGGACTCGGAACCCGCCCTCCCACGTGCTGTTCTTCTCCGAGCGAAAAGGCACCGTTCCCCCGTCCGGCCAGCTCATCACCTCGGCCCCGTTGTCGGTCGAGTACATCACGATCGTGTTGTCCGTGATGCCGAGCTCGTCGAGCTTGTCGAGGAGCTGACCGACGTGTCGGTCGTGCTCGACCATGCCGTCAGCGTAGATCCCTTGGCCCGTCGCGCCCTCGGACGCTTCTTGGAGGTGTGTCCAGATGTGCATTCGAGTCGAGTTCCACCAAAGGAAGAACGGCTTCCCGGCTTCATGCGAGTTGTCGATGAAATCGAGGGCACCCG
>JBATTM010000251.1:0-9757 GCA_049670545.1 Polyangiales bacterium | reverse complement strand
CGTTCGCGCGTCGACGAACACGAGATGAACCCCGAACGGGCTTTCGACGGGGTCTGACCATTGTCTCTCAGGGATACCCCCGGCGACCGCCGCGAACTCTTGCCCGAAACGCGAGGCGAGTTGGTGTGCGAGTTGACCTCGGAACCGAGCTCCTGAAGGCGTTGGGTCTCCCAGCTCGACCGCCTCGTCCACGTTTCGAGGACGGGCGTCCAGGTCCCTCTTGGTTGCGCGCGCGGCGACAAGGGCGGTCGGCTGCCCACGCTCTCTCGAGAAGAACACCTGCCACCCCGTCATGCGAGGGGGACTCGCGAACCGGGCACCGTCGATCTCGTAGTAGGCCAGGACTTCCTCGTCGCTGGGGGTCCGTTCGCCGTCCCGCGCCAGCAACAAGCGCATGTTCTGGGCCAGCATGCCGCGGATGACGGCGTCGCTTGCATCGAGCCCCAAGTCTTGGGCCTGCCGAACGAGCTCTTCGTCTCCGAGCTCTTCCTCGGCCACGAAGGCCATGATCTGCCGCAGTCTCCGATCCACCGCAGGGTTGTTCGACGCCAGCCCCCATCGGTGAGATTCCCGGTAGAGCATCTCTTCCTCCGCGGCGCGGTCGATGAGCTCGGTCTTGACCTCATCCGTGGCCGCGATGCCGGTCGTCTCCTCGTATTTCGCAATCAGTCCGTCGATTTGCTGTGAAGAAAAGACGATGCGTGTGCCTTCGGGCTGCTCGTTCATGTCGTCCGACAGAAAGAGTCTCGAGACGACGAGTATCCCGAGTCCGAGCAGCATGAAGTGGACCGCAGGAGACTTCATGGGTTCACACGCTCTTACTGCGCTTCAGGGCGGTACCAAATCGGAGAGCTCCACGCCCGTTCTTGGATCACCCTCTGATCCTCGATGACCGGTGAACAACATTGGATGAAGTCGTCGGGCACGTTCTCGATGTCGGCGCAGTTCACTTCGAGCTCGTTGCAAAGCAGTGTGCTCCAGCGGCATACCGGGGTCTCGAAGATTCGCGCATAGTAGAACGCGCGTTGGCCCGAAACGAACTCGGGATCGGTCCAGACCGTGCAAAGAGACCCATAGCCCTCGCCAGACGTTTCACAGGTCTCGACGTCGACGTCCGCACTTCGGTCGCCCCCGGCGACGTCGAAGACCTTCTCTTGTGCGTTCCCGTCGGAATCGACCCACCCTTTGACGATCTGGATGCGTTCGATTGGACTCCCTGGCTCGCCTTCGGGCCCTGGGTCCTGCTCCGCCGAGACGAAGAACCGAGCGGATGCGCCGTCGCCCGCCGGAGGCGCAGGCAGCGTGCTTCCCATGGGCACGCCGCTGTCGTCGGCAACCTCGATGGCATTGTCGGAAGCGCATGCGCCGTCAGGAAGTTCCCACCCTCCGAAGAAGCGCAGCGTCGGTCGTGTTCCGCTCGTCGCGTATACTTCGCGGCGCCTGAGCGCATCGAAGATGGCGTCGCGGCTGTTCTCCTCAGCCCAGACGATGGCCAGTCCGCCGCCGTTTGATTCGATTCCGCTGGCCTGAAGAAACGCGAGCAGGCGACGGGGCTCCCAATCGAGTGCGCCGATGTGGCCGGTCTTGCGGTAGTCTCCTTCGTGTGTAGCGCCGGCCGTCGCGTTGTGGGTATCGGCAGCGCCGATGAAACCAAACTCGAACGGGTTGGCGCCGATGGCCTCGTCTTGGAGCAGGCCTTCCTTCAGCCCGTTGCGCACGAACGACAGTGGCGGGACGAACGCGCCTGGATCCGAGGGATCGAGAATCCCTGCCTTCTCGTAGGTCTCGAAATTACAGTCTTCGTCATTCGTGAGCACACCGACTTTGCATTCGGAGTTGCCTTTGTGCTGATGAATCTCGACCAGCGGCTCGATCGCAGCTCGAAACTCGGCGTCTTCTTTCGACAACGGAGACCCGTCGGCGTTCGTGGGCTCGAACATCAACCCCTGGCTGAAGTTCGAGCTGTGAGGGATGGAGAGCACGTCGCATCCCGGCAGGCCGGTGAGGCACTCTGTGTCGAGCGCGCTCCAGAGCTCTTGTGCTTTGGGCGCATCGAAATAGGAAATCGGCAGCGCCGGCACGACGTCGTCTCGAAAAATCACATTTCGATGAATGTTTGCGGCGTTGGGGTTTCCCGTCCATTCGTAGGCCGCGAATGTCGTGAAGGTGCATCGGTCGTAGAACTCTTCGGCTGCCGCCTGCTCGTCTTCCCAGACGAACGAGGTCTCAGCGATGCAGTCTTCAGCGTCGTCACCGCATAGAGGGAAGCGCGTGGGAGCGGTGCCGGCCAGTTTCAGCGCAATGTCGATGAACACTTGAGGGAGAGGGTCGCCAGGATCCCCAAGGAGGTCTGCATCCTGCGAGACTTCAATCTGCTGCCGGTAGCGCTGACAGAAATCCGAGTCGAAGCCCGCGTAGCCCGGTGCTGTGCAGACGCGGAACTCACCAAAGTATTCGGCGTGGTCGGTTGCAGCAGCGAAATCCAACGGGCGTCGGATCTGGGTGGTCCGTTGGGCCGGCCCGGGAACGAAGGGTGGAAGTGCGATGCTCTCCCCCTGCGCGAACCTGTACATGTCTCGTGGGTTCGCCGTCACCCCGGCGAGAATCGAGTCGAACGAGTACGCGGTATGCGCGTGGAGCTCGCCCACGTAGCGGTTGCGTAACGGATTGAAGTCGGGGCAGGGGTCGGGCTCGACCTCGCACGCGGGGTTGTCGGGGTCTGGGCAGTTGGGCGCCGGAGGACACGGCGAAAGAGACCCGTCGTCGCATTCCGCGGGGTTCGAGGTGTCGTCACAACCGATCGAAGCGACCACGCACACGAGGAATAGACTCGCTCCGACTGCCAATTTTCCGGGTCTCATGCGCACACCCAACCAAACGTGAAAGAAAGATATTTCGGACCCTAGCATTCGCCGCCCGATACCAAGGGTCCGCGGTCTCGGAGCTCCCGCTCGACATACAGAAACCCGAATGGGACGACTGCGCCGACGAAGAGCTTCGCCGACGTGAAGAGACCCCACTCGTGTTCCGCATGAGCCGCGCACAGCGTGACCAGAAACGCCGAGAACAACAGCCCGTGAATGCCACCGGTGACGGTCACCGCCATGGGCTGGCCGAACGCGTACTTCATCGGCATCGCAACGAGCATGAGGGTAAGGAACGAAATCCCTTCGAGAAGGGTTGCGACCCGAAGGGCGCGAATGGAACTCATCGGCGAAGGGTAGCCCAAGCCGCCATCGGTCTAAAGCAAGACTTGTGGTCAATCGTACTCGAGTGGCACTTGCTCCATCCGCAGCAGTGATAGGAACAACTCGAAGCGCATTCTTTCCGTCTCCCATTCGGGGTTGTGCACCGCCGAGAGAAACCGGTAGTAGCGGAGCAAGTCTTGCTCGAGGTCTCGCTGATAGGCGAGCAGGTCTACACCTCCTTCGAAGTGCAGAAGCGCGTACGCCCGCAGCAGGTGAAAGCCGACCACGCTGACGTCGCTTCCCGTGGCCGCCGTGTGTTGCTCTGCGTACCCGAGCCCCTCCTCGAGGTACGTCTGTGTGCGGCCGAGCTCCCCCTGGCGTTGGGCGACGTCGGCGAGTCGAAGGCAGGTATGCGCGAGCTCGAGCAAGTCTTCGTCGACTTCCTCCGCTTGGTAGCGCCTCTCGATGGCCTCTTTTCGTACCTGCAGTGCTGCCTGTGCCTGGCTCAAGTCGTCGAGCTTCGTCGCCGCACTGGCTTCGAGCCCCGCAAGCAGCACGCGCAGGTGGCCTTGGTCGTACACGAACTCATGGGTCACGGGTCGCACCCGGCGGTCGATGTCCTTGGGCCGAAGCGGGTCCGCCGCATCGAGCCGGGTCTGTCCCTCGGTTGCCAACCGAAGTGCATCCTCTGGGTGCTCGTTCGCGAGGTGGGCCGTCGCAAGGCGTGCGTCGAGCTTGACCTCGTTTGCCGCCGAACCCACCTCGGGGCGCCCCTCCCATGAACGCCGAAGCTCCTCGTGCGTCATGAGCGCCTGGTCCATCTTTCCGGCATCGAGCTGGTAGAGCGCCAGGCGATCCAAGATCAACGGTTGGTACGGGTCGAGGGTGCTCGGACCCTCGCCGGAATTCATCTCGGTGAGCGCTCCCGTGAGGGCGTCGATCGCCTCTTCCTGTCGATTTACGTGAAAGAGGCTTCGGGCGTAATTCAGGCGCAGTCCGAACTCCTCTTCCGCGGAGATCATCGGAAGCTCGAACCGGGCTTCGTAGTCTTCGAGCGCGCGGCGGTGATTTCCTAAGGAAGCCTGGGCCAGCGCCATCCCTGCATGGGCTGGCGCGCGGATCCGGGGCCGGCTCTTGCCGAGGTCCAGCGCCAACAGGTAGTGCCGAACCGCCAAGGCGACATCTTCCCGTTCGCCAAGACGCATCCCGCGGTGATGGAGCGCGTGCGCCAAGAGCAGGTGGGACAGCGGCTGATACGGGTCGTCCTCGATCGCCGGTTCGAGAAGCTCTCGCACTCGTTCCACCGTGTTGACGAGTTCCTGGTTGCTCTCGATGGGGCCGAGGTCTCTGGCCAACAGATAGGCTTCGATGAATTGTCTCGTGGGCTCGCTTTGGCTTGCATCGGTGGCCACGATGTCAGACCTCCCGAGCCGAAACTGCGTTTCGATCCACCCGACATGACCCGCAAGCGAGTCTGTCGCCCTTCGCGCCCTGTCGAAGTAGAGAGCGGCCGTCTCCATGTCATCCGCTGCGAAGGCACCGTACGCGCGCTCCAAGACCACGAGTCGGTAGAGCGCACTCGAAGTTCGTCGGTCGGAATCACTTTGTTCAGCTGATTGCACCCAAAGGTCGACCAGCGAGTGCTGCAGGGATTCGACCCCCTCCCGGTTGGCGGCCCGCAGCGCGCTCACGACCAGGTATCGCCGGACGTGCGCGTTCTCGATGTCACGGTAGAGCCGCACGATCTCCCCTTCGACCTCCTTGGCATTCTCCTCGGTGAGCCGATACAGCGAGATTTCGAGATCGAGCGCCAGGGCCAGTCGCGTCCCGTCTGGCACCGTTCGCCGCGCCTCGACTACGCGGTCCTGGCGTTCTGCCTTGGGTCGACCCCGCTGAAGAAGGACGAGCACCCCCTTGGCATGCCGGAGTGACTGCGTGACCGAGGAGGCGGGATGCAGCGCGATCTCCATCAGTCGCGCGAGCCGTGCGTCGTAGTCCGCGAGGAGGCCGTAGAATTGATCGAACTGCTGATACGCGAAATCGAGGACCGTTTCGTCTTCGAGTGGCGTGAGATTCACCTGTGCGAGGAGTTGGGCTGCGCCGGCCTTGTCCCCGAGGTCGCTATGGATGCGGCTCAGGACGAGCGCCTGGAGCGCCTCGGCATCCGCGGACGGGTCCGTTGCCACTGACTTCACAGCGTCGGCGAGGCCGTTCGATTCCCTGACGTACTCCTCGCTGAAGCGTCCCCGCGACAGCGCGCGATCGGCGCGACGGTGCTTGGCGACCAGGATCATCAGCTCGGACCACCAATCGGACCGCCCCTCGGCTTCGAGGAGCTCGATCCGCCGCTCTCCGTAGTAGATCGCCGCCTCGTGCTCTCGAAGGTCCAAGTGCAGTTTCGTCAGCGCCTTCAGCTGCGCAGCGCGTTCGGCGTCATCGTTTGCGGCGGTCAGAAGGTGTTGCCTCAGCACCAGCTCGCTCCACGGATCGTGGACGCTTTCCGCCTCCAAGGTGATGCGCCCGCGGTCCCAGTCGAGGGGGACTGTGCCGCTCGGCGGCAAGAAGTAGATGTGCAGGTTCTCGTCGATGGCGCACGTGAGCGCCATCACCTTCTCTCGCACTGACGGGTAGTGGCAGTTCCACCGAGCGTTGGTCAGCTGCAGCGGAGTCCCGAATCGTGGCTCTTCGCCGTCGCCGTAGAAGGGCATCCTGAACAGAACACCGTTGTCGTCACCATCGATGACTCCGTCGCGGTTCGTGTCGTTGAGAAACTGCGAAAAGTAGAGGTAGACGCCATCCGGAGAGAACACGGGATACCCGGATACGCCGGGGAGCTTCGCTTTGTAGCTGAACTCCTTCGCGCCGGGGAGGGCACGACGCACACGCATGCCTTCCGCGCCCGCTCGGTTCGAGAACGAAACGCCCACCTCGTCGCGAAGTCGCGCAAGCGGAACATACGCCACCCAACGTTCGTCGGGGGAGATGGCGAGCCCAACGACGTTGGCCTCCTTGCGCTCCGGTTCTTTCTCGAACGCCCCGTCGAGGAGAATGTGGTCTCCGTGGAGTTCCTCTCGAAGAAGGACCCCGAGCCGCCCGTCCCGACGCCAGTAGATCTGCAGGTCGGCGTCCTCCGTCTCGTGGCACTCCTCCCGATCATTTCGGGCGGCGCCGAGGCTTCGGATGCGTCGGCGGCAGGCATCTCCTCGCGCATCGACTTCGTATCGGATGTAGGCCACCTCCTTTCCATCGGGGCTGATGGCCGGCCAGACGATGTCCCCGAACGCTTCGAAGAGGGGCTTGCCATTCGAGTTCGGCGGCGACTGAATGAACAGATCGTACGCGTTGTACTCGTCCGTCACGTAGTACAGGTAGCGAGCCTTGGGCCCAAGGACACCCATGAAGTGGTTGCTGTTCCCAATGGTCACTCGCCGCGGCCTGAAGAGGCTTGGCGTGGACGCGCGCTCCTGTTCCTCGATGACGACGTCATCCTCGGAGCCCGCGACCGCGAGCCTCGGAGTGGCGAGCATCAACGCGATCGCGAGGAGGCGTGCCCACCGCAACGCCCGGTGTGCGGGCCGGAAGCCGCTCAGCAAGTCTTCTGGGTCCATGCTCCGTCCCGTTCGATCCAGACGCCGCACCGAACTTGTTCGAGATGCACCGACCGCCAGGCGTCTCTCGCGGTCACAGCCGATTTCGCGTTGCCATGAGCCGCGAGGTATTCCCAAACCTGTCGTCGGTGGAGGTTGTGGCGACTGGCCGCGCGCAACAGGTCGCTCACCTCGACCTCGTCGTTGCAGTAGTCTGGCGTGTACTTGAGGAGGCCGTCTTCGCCCTCACCGAGGCACCCGCTGACGAGCATCCTGTCGATGAATTCAGCGTCGCTCTGGGAGACCGTGAAGAGGTCGAGATCGTGGCCTGCCGCCGACAGCCCCGCCTTGGACACGATCTCCTTCCCCGACACGGGGCTGGGGCCGGGTTGCAGGGTCGCGTTGGCGCTCTCGAATTCGAGTTCGGGGTACTCTCCGGACGCCTGCACTTCGAGCGCGGTGCGATTGTCCATGACCGCGATCGCAGGGGCCTTGATGCATCCGGCACCCGCCACCCACACGATCCACACGACCAGTCCGAAGGATTGGAGATGTAGGGCGCTCACGTTGCCTCCGTGTGGACTCACTCTTCGCTTTCGGGTCGCTGACTCACGCGTGGCGCACCAGCCGGTTGGACGCGCTCGGCATCGTACCTCAACGACGGGGACAAGATGAGCTCGATGTAGGGCTGAACATACTGCTCGAGGAATGGGGTCACCGGAATGCCCTTGATCTCGTCGATGCGGATGGCGCCGGCGAGCCCACCAAGATCGATCTTGGCGTTCATCAAGCCCTCGTCGAGTTTGATGAGCACGAACTTGGGATACCCGAACTTCAGGCCTAGGCGCACGCGGTTCAGGTCCTCGTCTTCGTGGTACGGGTCGAGGACGTCGATGATTTCGTAGAGGTGATCCTTGCTCACGCGAACGATCTGCGCCTTCCCCTCGACGATCAGTGTCGTTGGCACGAACGTCATCGCGAGGTTCGCGTCGAGTACGTCGTTTCCGTCTTCGACACGGACTCCGGTCAAGTGACCCCGAAACATGATCTTCGGGCGCTTCTGATTGAGGTCCGCGAGGAACTGCCCCGTGATGAAACCGCCTCGATAGGCAGCATGAAGCTGCTCCATCGCCATGGTGGAGCCGACCACATAGAGGTTCGCGGCCACCGGGCCGAGCGACTCTAGTCCGAGCTGGATGCGGTTCACGGTAAAGTAGCTGTCACGCGCGGTGAATGGATAGAGGTCGAAGAACCGCTTCTGCGCCATCGCGTTCCCCGCCTTTGCCGGAACGATGAAGAACTCGGGGGCGGTCGCGAACTCTTGGTCGATTGGGACCAGCGCGTCCAGATCGTCGATGAGGAGCCCAATCTGGGGAAGTTCGAGCATGAGGTCTTGGAACTGCGCGGTCGCAGTGACACGGTACGTGTTGAGGTCTCCGGACTCCAACGTGAACGGCACGATGAGGGAACCCCCGCTTTGCGTTCGATCCGTGCTCTTCCAGAAGCTGAAGTCCTGTTCGAAGGTGCCCGCGACGGTCGCGGCCTCGCGTCCGTACATGGAAGCCACCTCCGGGCACCCGAGAGCGCCGGTCCGACAAACCTCGGTCTCGCGGATCGCGCCACTCCACCCCTCGTACGCGCCCCGTGCCTCGAACTTCGTCCCGCCGGCGACGTTGTGGAAGAACGCGTGCCGCACGGCGAACGCGTGCGTATCGTCCACGTCGAGGTCGGCGCCGAATGACACGTCGCCCACGGGGTACTGGTGGACATAGGGTTGCAAGAAGCGCGCGAGCGAGCCCTTCGTCGCGATCGAGAGTGAAGGCGCGCCATGAAGCGCGGCGTAGGCGATTTGCACACGCTGTGTGAAGTCATGCATGGACATGGGGCGCTCCACCTCGCCGTACCGAGCCTCCGTGAGCGAGGCGGTCACCTCGAGTTCGCCGTGCCCTGGAGCTTCATGCGTAGAATCCGCGCCCACCAGGAGCCCTTGCAGTTGATGCGTCAACCCCACGCGTTGCAGCGCTAGCCGTTCTACGCGGAGCTCGGAATGGTGGGTGCCGCGGGTCGTCCGGAGGGGCTCACGGGCCAGCGCCAACGATCCCCCCCGGTCTTTGGAGATCAGCCCTTTGAACGAGCCACGGCTTTCGAACGCGAAACTGAACTCATCCGACCGAAGTCCCCCGTCCCCGAAGAGGAGGGCGCCCAGAATCGGACCCGCTTCGGTGCCCTCGAGCGAAAGCCGGTAGCGCGTGCGGGGTGCGTCATGAGAGGCGTTCACGGACAACGTCGTCGGCACCTTGCCGGCGATCGAGAACGCCACGTCGGCGTCGAGCGCAGGGCGGGCGGCGTCGACCAAAGCCTCGATCGAAAGTGTGCTCTTGGGCGCTTGTGTGAACTTGCCCCAACTCACGTGGTCCACGGCGAGGTCCGCGTGCAACGAGTATCGGTCGGCCTGGGTTCGCTGGACGCGAATCACGGATTTCGGCGCACGAAAGTGGCGGTTTCCGATCGACACACGACCGATGGATCCCGCCGCCTCGAGGGCAGGGCTACCGGCTGTCGTCCAGTGGGTGGGCTCACGCGCGACCGCATCGAGTGTTGCATCCTTCAACGTGATTCGGTCGTGCCCCTTCCGCGCGACCGACAGAAACGCGAGTGGCAGGTTGCCTGAAATCTCATGGCGCGCGAGGTTCACGGCCAACGAGGCCGCCCCTTTGGACGCGGCCGTCGCCCCTTCGGTCTTCACCGTCGCACGCTCGACGGAACCCTCGAACGAACCCACGCCCCGCAGGCCCCACATTCCCGAATCGTCTGGCCCCACGTCATGGAACTCGATCGTTGCGGCGAGCTGGTCTACGGCCGCACCAAAGGAGCCCCGTTCTTTCACCCTCACTTCGTCGACGGAACCTTCGACAGCCAGTCCGCCCAGGGTATCCGCAGGGTCGTTCGGTGCCGAAACGGCGCCGTTCCACGTGGCGCCGG
>JBATTM010000250.1:0-1621 GCA_049670545.1 Polyangiales bacterium | reverse complement strand
GGCCGCGACAATGAGAGTCGCGAAGGCGAACAGGCCCCCCCCTGGACCGGGGACGCGGAGAAGTGACAACATGCCTCCCCAACTAAGCAAGCTTCATACCGAGAACGCAACCAGGCAGTCCACCAGCCCGGGCGCCTTCCACGCGCTAGTCGGCACGCTTGTTGCTTGTACATTCTTCATGGCGAGCCCAACCACCGAGGCAGGAGGCGGCGTTGACAATTGCCCTCGAGGGTCGCCACTGGACCGCGAGACCTGGAGGTGTAGTTGTCGCGCGTGGGCCGTGGTTCCCTTCGTGACGCTGCTGGTCGCCTGCGGAGGAGCACCCGCCAAGCCCGCGCTCATGGCGGAGTCCACCGATGTCGTCGTGACGGTGAGCCAGCTGAGGACCCTAGACTACGATTTTGCTGCACATTTCACCACATTGGTGACGGACTGCGCGAACGATATCATCGCGCAGAGTGAGGAGGACACCGTCCGTCGCCGCGCGCTGCTCTGGAAAATGAATGCGGTTCCTGCGGCGCGCAGCGCCGCGTTTCACCATGATCCTCTGGTAGCCCTCTACGACCTATGGGCGCTCACGCTCCAACAGCGCGACCACTTCGCCGAGGGCAACGGCGCCGCCCTGTTCGGACGACATCAGCGCTGCGCGGTCGCCGTGTCGCGGCAACTCTGCGACGACGTACTTGAGGTCGCGCGCGGGGTCACCCACACCGGCGACGTTTCCGAAATCGAGGAACGCCTTGAGATGTGGGCCAAGATGAATCCGATCAAGAGCGGCCCTCTCGTTCGACGTTCCGCCGCGGCCGACATCTCCGCATTGACGCCGCAGGCGCCCCACAAAGGCCTTCAGGCGGTGGAGAGTCTCGAGGAGACGACCCGCGATCTTGCGGACCGCATGACCATCCTTAGCGCGGACCTCCCGAGGGAGTCTCGGTGGCAGGCGGAATACCTGATCCATGGCATCTTTGAAGAGCACCTGAAAGAGCCATCCCGGCGGGTCGTCCGCGCGTTTGATCGCGTGACGAGCCTGCTCGACAGCATCAAAGAGGAGAGGAACGCATGGATCGACGCGATCGGGAGCGCCGGTAAGACATTGCAGGACAGCGTGGCGTCCGAACGGACCACGTTGCTCCAGTCGATTCATGAGGAAATGACCTGGGGTTTCGCCGAACTCGAAGCGACCGGGCGTACCCTGATCGACCACGTCTTCATTCGCGCGGTTCAGTTTGCGCTGATCTTGCTCGTCATTGCCTTGGCCGGCAGTTTGGTCGCAAGACGCCGATCTCGCGATCGACACCGCGAATCGAGAGACCAAGAGGACACGTGAGGTACACAGTCACGCGACGAAGGAACGCCGCTGCCAGGAGAGACCGACCGATGAACGCGAGGGTACCTCTCAAGTCTCATACGCTGCACATGGCTGCTTGGGTTTGCTTGTCCCTCGGCCTCGGGTGCGGCTCGGGCGCGACAACGCTGGACAGCCAAATACGGCCCGGCCTCGAGGGGACCGGTGACGAGCTCGACCCGCAGATCGCGAAACCAGGAGAGGCACCCGATCTTCTCGCCCGGGAGACGATGGCCTATGAGCGTGCACGCCCCGTGTTCGAGCAGTACTGCGCGA
>JBATTM010000249.1:0-3153 GCA_049670545.1 Polyangiales bacterium | reverse complement strand
CTTCCAAGGACCGTGGAGCCTGAACGGACCGTGACCGGCACTGAGTTCGTCACGGGTGAGTGCGTTGCTAAGAACCCAGCCCACGAACAGACAGGTCAACAGACCCCCGAGAGGCAGCAACCAATTGGCGGCCGCATAGTCGAGAATATTGAACACTCCCGCCGTCTTCCCCACCAAGGTGAACTCCGACAGCGTGGCGTTCGCGCCGAGGGACAACGCACAGAGAACCCCGATTGAAAAGATCATCGCGCCCATCGCCAACGTCGCGCGGCGACGCCCCCACCCACGATTGTCGATGAAGTAGGCGACGACGACCTCGAGTAGTGAAATCGTGGAGCTCAACGCGGCGGCCGCCACCAAAAAGAAGAACAGCGGCGCCAACACGACGCCGCCCGGCATCTGATAGAACATACGCGGCAGCGTCGTGAAGAGAATCCCCGCGCTCGCTCCGAGGGTTTCGCGTTCCGCCGGAGAGATGCTGAAAATGATCGTGAACATCACGAAGCAGGCCATGAGCCCGACTAGGGTGTCGAAACCCACGACGATGATCGCTGCGCGCGGCACCGAGTGCTCGCGGGACACGTACGAGCCGTAGGTGATCATGGCCCCCATTCCGAGGGACAACGAAAAGAACGATTGACCCACGGCCTCGAGCACGGCGGTACCCGTGATCGGCCCGAGATGAAACAAGTGGCGCATCGCCTCTGCGAAACCGGGTTGTAAGAACGAGTTGACGACCAACGCCAACAGGAGCAACCCGAGGGTCGGCATGAGAACTTTCGTCGCCCGCTCGATCCCTGCTTGGACACCGGCGATGACGACACCGACGGTGAGCAACATGAACAGGGCGTGGAACCCGACTTGAAGCCAGCCGTTTCCGACGAAGGATCCGAAAACGTCCCCGAGCGCGGCCGCATCATCAGGGGTGAACCCCTGCACCGACCAAGTCAGGCAACGAAAGAAGTAGTAGATCGTCCACCCGGCAACGACCGAGTAATACGACAGGATGACGGCACCGGCGACGATTCCGAGCCACCCCACCCCCTTCCAAACAGGCGAGCCCTTCGCCTCTCGGGCTAGCTTCGCGAACGCTCCGACGGGGCTTTGCTGGGTCCGGCGACCAACCAGAATCTCGGCCATCATGAGCGGTGCGCCGATGACGGCGACAGCCACCAGGTACACCAAGACGAACGAGCCGCCCTCGTTGGCGTAGGTCATGTAAGGGAACTTCCACAGGTTCCCAAGACCGACCGCGGAGCCTGTCGCTGCGACGATGAATCCGATACGGCCGAATGATCCGCGTGTGCCCGAAGCCCCTGTCATACGCTCGATCAGTGTGCGCAGAACCCGCACGCGCGCCAAGAAACCGTCCCCCGGCGCTTATGCGTTCATTTCGTATTCGTCTTTGAGCGCGTAGACCTGCTCCCACACGCGTGCGTACCGCGCCTCATCGCGCACGGGCTTGCGGATCATCTCGAGGCAGGCCGCCATCTGGATGTCGTTCGCCGTCGGCTTCGAATACAAATTGAGGGCGTGGCGCGAGAAGTCACGCACCATGAAGTCGAAGATCTGGTCGATGAGGTCATCCGAAGCCTCGTGCACGGCCGCGTTCTCGAGGATGAGTTGACCGTACACCACGAGAGCGAAAATCTCGCCTCCCGCCAACAAGAAGTCGATGTCTTTGCGCTGACCCTCGTCCGGCGGAGACGTGAACAGCATCTTCTTGAACGCTTCGATCTGTTCGCGAAATACCGCGAGGTTCGGCGTGTCTCGGCTTCCGTAGGCGATGTTGTAGTCGTGAAACCGAATCTTGCTCAGACCCTTCGTCGGGCCTTGGTCAAACAGAAAATCGTCGTTTGTCGGTTGGCTCTGCGTCGGCACCTCCGAAAAATCCCCTGGCGCAAAGAAGTAGTTCGCCATGAACTTCACGATGAGCGCGATGTTCACATGCACGGTGCCCTCGAGCTTCGGGAGCGCCCGAATGTCGACGGCGGCCTGCTCGAAGAACATGTCTTTTTCGAAACCCTTGGCTGCGATCACATCCCAAAGGAGATTCATCACGTCCTCTCCCTGGGTGGTTACTTTCATCTTCACCATCGGGTTGTAGAGGAGGTATCGACGGTCCTCTGGCGAAGCGACGCGCATGTAGTCTGACGCCCGAAGTGCAAAAAGCTTCATCGCGACCAGCCGAGAGTACGCATCCGTGAACATCTGCTTCACATGCGGGAAGTCGGTGACGTGCATGTTGTAGAGCCGACGATTCGCCGCGTGGTGTATCGCCTCATAGAGCGCATGTGTGCACATTCCGATCGACGCCCACCCGAGATTGTATTTCCCGATGTTGACCGTATTGAGCGCGCTGTTCCACGCGTGGTCGCCCTCGGCGATGATGTCGTCTCCCGTGATGGGGTAGTCGTCGAGGGCGTACTCGGAGACGTAGTTCTGGCTGGCGCAAACGTTCTTCACCAAGCGGTAATTTTCGTGCTGTGAGTCGACACCGAAGAACACATAGTCGCCGGTGTCCGCGCGCTTTCCGAACGTCGATACGATCGCAGCCTTGTTGCCGTTCCCAATGTAGTACTTGCTCCCTCGCGCGGTGTAGGAGCCGTCGCCCTGTGGCGTCAGAATCATGTCGGTCGAGTAGACGTCCGCGCCATGCTCCTTCTCCGACAGGCCGAAGGCGAAGATTCCGCCTTGCTCGAGAGCGGCCGCCGCACGTTTCTTGATAGCCTCGTTGTCGCTCATCCAGATCGGGCCGAGGCCGAGGACGGTGACTTGCCAAGTGTACCAATACTGCAGCCCGTAGAACCCGAGGATCTCCGCGAACTCGCACACGCGCCACGTATCCCAACGAGAATCCGCCGCGCCATAGCCTTCTGGTGTGCACATCGTTGCGAAGATCTTCTCTTCTTTCACGAAATCGAGAAAGTCCGCATACCAAATCTGAGCGTGGTAGTCGTCTTTGATCCGCGCCTTACCCTTGCGCTCGAAAAACTCGATCGTCTTGCGCATGACTTCAACGGACCGCTCGTCCGGATACGGACGGCTATGCTTCTTCGGGTTGAGCAGAATCATCGTCCGACCCTGATACCACGCCACGACACCCCCTGTCCGCCCCCGCCTTCCCGAGCAGTGCCAGTGCCAGTGCCAGTG
>JBATTM010000248.1:0-4468 GCA_049670545.1 Polyangiales bacterium | reverse complement strand
TCGTGTCGGACCCCCTCGTCAGCGCCGTCATGGTCACCCGAAACCGAGTCGCCCTGACTCGCAGAGCACTCCAGTGCCTGCGCAACCAAACCTGGCCAAACGTCGAGCTCGTGATCGTCGACGATGGCGACGAGTCATACGAACCCCTAGTCCGCGAGTTCGAGGATCACTTCCCGATCCACTATCACCGGATGGAACCGGATCCTGACCTCAAGCTTGGCGGTCTGCGAAACCTGTCGCAAGATCTCGCGAAGGGCGAGTACCTGGTGCAGTGGGATGACGACGAGTGGTTTCACCCGGATCGCATCAACTATCAGATGAACATGCTGCGAGAGCAGGAGCTCGACGCGGTAGTACTGCGGTCGACGCTGATGCACCTCGATTCACCTCGACTCGTAGACCATCCGTATAGGAGCGCGCTGCCGCATGGGATCCCTGGTACGATTCTGCATCGCCGTACCAAGGCTCGGTACCCAAACTGGCGTCGCCATGAAGACGCGGTGTTTCGACGTCGCGTGAAGCGCAGCGGACGCCTCGGAATCGCGAAGGGCGAACACGCGCACCTGTTCATCCGTTGTTTTCACGGAACCAACACGTGGGAGGAGGAGCACTTCACCGAGCGCCTCCACTATCGGTGGCCCGACAAGATCCGGTACCTCAAGGCGCGCTTCATCGATGGCGACATCCTGAAGCATCCCGCCTTCGATCTGAATCCCCAGGAGATCGCGGCGAAGGACGCCATGCTTCGAGAAAGCCGAGCGCTGGGCGTACTTCAGAACGGCGGCTGATGGCGTACCGCGAGGCGCTACTCAAAGGCACGCTCGTCAACGCTCTCGGCCTTCTTGCGAAGCTGCTGTACCCGCTCCTGATCTTCGTGCTCACGCGTCTGTTTGGCGCCGATCTCATGGGGCACTATTTCATCGGCCTCGCCGTGATCGAACTCGGCACGGGCGCGGTCACTGCAGGCTGGGCCACCGCGACCACCGTCCGCGTCAGCCCACATGCGGAGGCGGCTCGTGGCGATGTCGAAGCCAGCGCCGCCATGAACCAGACGCTCGGCCGGACGCTGATGTACAGCCTGTCGACAGCAGTCGTCTTTGGGGTACTGATTCAGCTCTCAGCCTCGTGGGCGATTCGCAATTACTTCACGGAACACGTCGCACTGCTTCCCGGGATCTACTTCGTAGGTTGGGCGATGGTCCCCACTGCCTTCGCCAACATCATCGGCGCTGCCAGCAAGGCGCATCTGACGATGACATGGGACGCGATCCTCGGAGGGATGCGACCACTGTTACTTCTCACAACCAGCGTCGCCGTGTATTTCCTCGGGGGCGGCCTCACCGAACTGCTCGCCAGCTACTTCGTGTCGATGGTGGCGCTCGCAGTGTTTTCCCTCATCCCGTTCGCTCGATACTTCGATTGGCGCGCCGTGCTGCGCAACGTTCGGCCGGTTTGGGATAGGGATCTCGTGCACTTCGCCGTACCACACGCACTGACCCACACGTTGACTCTGTACATCACACGACTCGACACGATCATGCTGGGAGCGCTCGGGGTGGCGCCTGCCAACCTCGCCTGGTACGCCACCGCCTCGTACTTGACGAGCAACCTCCAGCAGTTGCGCATCGTCTTCAGCACAGCGCTCGCCCCGGTGGTCGCCCGGCACCATCATCGACGAGAGCGAAAAGAACTGGTCGATCTTCTGACCCGAACCACGCGGTGGGTCACGACATTGCTTCCGCTGTTCGCGCTAGCCATCGTGATACTCCGCAGAGACATCCTCTCGTTAGTCGACTCGAGTTACGGCCGTGAGGGTGATGAGTTCATCTTGGTGCTTCTGATCCCGGCGAGTGTGAGCTGTGCATTCGGGTTGGCAGGTAACTTCATCACCTATACTGGGCACACGCGTGTGAACTTGATGAACGGGGTTCTGATCGGGGCCCTCAACACCGCACTCAATCTCCTTTGGATTCCGAAGTACGGTCTCATCGGAGCCGCAAGCGCAACCGCGCTCTCGACAGCAATTGTCGGTCTGATGCAGCTCATCGAGCTTCGGGTCCTCGAGAAAGTTGCGATTCGCGTGCGGGACGCCTGGATGCCCTACGCCGGCGCCGCGGTGGGCGCGGCGATTCTCGGCCTCCTGTGGGATCCGGCTGCGTTCGGTCATGTGGGCCTCAGGATCGGGCTCGCCGTGGCCGTACTCCTCGCGTATGGAGTGGGTCTATGGATCTTCGGACACCCCGAGGTACGGGGCTGGTCGAAACGAGGCGCAGGACCCACCCCGACCGCGACGGTTCCCGACTTGGGCATCGGCTACGAGGAGGGTAAGGAGCACGATGACGATCGGTGATCGAAGGAGCGCGACGGCCCTAGGTCTTCCGCATTTCATCATGATCGGTGCGCCGAAGTGCGGGACCACTTCAATGCACGCGATGCTTGCGCGACATCCCGACGTATTCATGCCTGACAACGAAGTGTTCTTCTTCGACGTCGACGACGTCATGGCGCATCCAGATTTCTTCGTACACCGGGATGGTCTGAGTTTCCATGACTACGACGGACAGTTCGATGAGTACCTGGCGTGGTACCGATCTCTGTTCGCGGCTGCGAAGCCCGGCCAACTCGTCGGCGAAGACACAACGACGTACCTCAGGTCACCCGATGCGCCGCGACGCATTGAGGCACTTCTTCCCGATGCGCGGCTAATCGCGATGCTACGCGATCCAGTGGATCGCGCGTATTCTCAGTACCTCCACAACGTACGGGCTGGTCGGCACTCGCTCAGTTTCGAGCGCACGCTCCGCACGAATCCGGCTGCGTTGCTCGCACATGGTTTCTACGCCGAGCAGCTCGCACGCTATGAAGGGTTTCTGGACGCGGGTCAGCTGCACGTCGTCTTCTTCGAAGACCTGATCGCCGATCCGCGAGGCGAGCTTCAGAGAGTCTGCGACTTCCTCGGGCTCGACGATTTGCCCCCCGAAGACGAAGGCGCGGAACACAGCAACCCTGCGCGACCCCCAATCCACATGGGCTCACGATTGCTCGTGAACCACTGGTTGGGCCATCGGTTCTCGTTTCCACGTCCCCGCCCGAATCTTCCGAACTACCGAGGCCCGCAAACACCGGACGCCCAAGCACGCAAGTTTCGCTGGTACGAAGGCGCATTTCTCACGCTCGACGGGAGTTTGCCGGTGCGGCGCCCACCTCCAATGAACGAAGAGACCCGCTCACATCTACAGAAGGTGTTCGCGAAGCGCAACGCCGGGCTCGAGCGCCTGTTGAGCACCAATGTGAGTGCGCGTTGGCCGTACATGCCCCAAAGTAGATAGCGCACGCGCGATGCCGAGCGAAACCAAACGCGAACGTCTTCTCGAACGCTTGTGGCGCATCGAACGCGGCTTCGTGTCCAAACTTCCTTCGCCTCTCAAGCGTCCATACCTGGAAGCGAGCAAGTTCGTCGCCGCAAACCTCGGGCTCCACGACCTGCGGTTCCCAGTCTCGTCGCCGAGATTCGGCGAGATGATGGTCAACCGCGTCGATACAGTGAACTTTTTCATCTACTTCTTCGGCGTCTGGGAGCCACGGATCAGCGCCTTGATCGAATCGTACCTCGAGCCAGGCGACGTATTCGTCGATGTCGGCGCCAACGTTGGGTACTACTCCCTGTGTGCTGCGAAACTCGTTGGGCCTACGGGTCGCGTGTACGCCCTCGAAGCATCACCCAGCATCTACGAGCGACTTTGCGATCACATAGAAAGGAACGAACTGCGCAATACGGAGCCGGTTCATTGCGCCGTGTGGGATACCGAAGCCGAGCTCGATATTTTTCTCGGACCGACGAAGAACGAAGGCAACACGTCCCTCCAAGAAGGGCTGGGTCGGGTCCGCGAATCCCGCGTCCATGCGGCTCCGCTGTCGTCGCTCATCCCGCACGACGACCTCGACAGGGTCCGGATCGTCAAGATCGACGTGGAAGGCGCGGAGACCCAAGTGATTCGTGGCACCATAGAGTGCCTCGACCGCATGCCCGAAGGAGTGATGTTCTTGATCGAGGTGACGAAGAGCCTCATGCGCCAACAGGGCGGAAGCGTCACGGAAGCCCTAGAGCCGTTCGAAAGCCGTGGCTTTCGCTTTTTTGCGATCCCGAACGACTACAGCTTCGGGTTCTACCTTCGGCACTCGGAGTCTGCGCCTCTGGTCGAGGAGATCTCGTACAGCAAGATTGTAGACGGTCCGGAGGCACGTTTCGATTTGGCAGTCACGCGAACGGATCTCGTGTCCCGGCTCCGCTAGAGGTCGAAGCGCTCACAGTAGTCCTGGAGGCGTTCGCGCAGCACGCCGCGTGAGAGACCGAAACCTTCGGGGCTGTGAATGTGGACATCTCTCGGCCGAGTCGCCTCATCGTCAACCATCGACTGCATCGCCGAACGCGCAGGCTCCTGCAGTTCCATGCCGAGGTCTCGATACG
>JBATTM010000247.1:0-1528 GCA_049670545.1 Polyangiales bacterium | reverse complement strand
GGCCAAAGCTTCATTAAGTTCTTATGTAACGAGTTCTGGCAAACCTGGGTCCCCACCCTCGGCACCTCCGACAAATGGGAACAGATCTACCGCCGCGATCGCTACCGCTGCACCAGCCCCGTCTGCCACCAACGCAACATCACCCTCCACCACGTGAAGTACCGCGCCACCGGCGGCACCGACGACGCAGACAACCTCACCTCCCCCTGCGCCTTCTGCCACCTAGAAGGCGAACACGGCGGCCGCCTCAAAATCCTCCCCCCCGGCAACAACCCAACCTGGCTCCTAGGCCGCCACCCCATCATCAAGGTTCAAGAACGCGAACGAACCCTCCTCGCGTAGCGCCATCCCCTCATGCCCCAACCTCGCTTGAGCTTCTGCCCAGAGGCGAATATCCTCGCGCCTGTGGATCACGTCGCCCAAGCCCGCGAGGCACAGATCGCCCGATTCCGACAGATGACCCCGGGCGAGCGCTGGGTTGCCGCGCGTGACCTGTACTGGTCGGTGCGTCGCCTCAAAGAGGCCTTCGTGCGCCAGCAGCACCCAGACTGGTCGGATCACCAAGTTGCCGCCGCCGTCAGAGACGCCTTCTCGCATGTCCGAGACTGACCTGGTCCTTCTCTTCACCCGCCGTCTCGAACGGGCGGGCCTCACCTACATGATTACCGGCAGCGTCGCCGGTGTGTTCTACGGAGAACCGCGCGTCACTCACGATGTCGATCTCGTGCTCGCGCTGAAGCCAGACGACACCGCGCGCATCTCCGACTCGTTTCCACTCGACCAGTTCTACTGCCCACCCAAAGAGATCCTACTCCGAGAAGCTCTCCGAGCACAGCGGGGGCACTTCAACCTCCTGCACCACGAGAGCGGCTTCAAAGCAGACATCTACCTCGCGAATCGTGATCCTCTGCACCAATGGGCGCTGTCGGAACGCAGATCCGTCGAGGTGGATGGCGAGGTCCTCCACGTGGCTCCACTCGAATACGTCATCGTTCGCAAGCTCGAGTTCTATCGCGAAGGCAGTTCAGAGAAACACGTTCGCGACATCGAATCAATGTGTCGAATCTCGGGCGACCTCATTCGCGAAGACATCCTCCAACGCTGGATCCGCAACAAAGGCCTCGAGGCAACCTGGGAGTCATTGGAGATCACTTGACCGGCACCGCGATCTCGCAGCGACTACTCCACTACTGCATCCGCCGGTCGACCCCGCGGTCCGCGAGCCATTTCGACAACGGCGCCGGCAGCTCCGCGGGTCGATCCCCCCAGTCGTACACCACCGCCGTCCCCGCAGCGTAGTCATGAAGCGCCCGCTGATCCCGGTCGAAGATGATGCCCAGCAACCCCACGATACTGACGATGCTGATCGGAAGCACCAAGACACGAACCGCCGCACGACCCGGCGACACCGGATGACCCACTTGGGAAACCACCTTCACGCCCACGATACCCATGCCAAGCGTCTTGCCCACCGTCGCCACCCCCACCCAAAAATACAAGAACAGCCAAACGGAAAACGCCCCAAAGC
>JBATTM010000246.1:0-9642 GCA_049670545.1 Polyangiales bacterium | reverse complement strand
GGCTCCGGGAACAGCGCCGGCTCAGGCGGCACGGGCGGCTCCGGGAACAGCGCCGGCTCAGGCGGCTCCGGCGGCGGCGGCAACACTTGCGAAGTCTCGGTTTCGCTGACGAACTAGCGCAAACCGGGATTGGCATCGACAACTGGTCTATCTTTGGCCAGGCGTCGTACCCATGACAGCGGTCCCTGCCATCGATCTCGTACGAATCACGAAGACGTTCGGGAGAACCGTCGCGCTTCGCGATGTCGACCTATCGATTCCAGCCGCTCAAACGACGGCCTTGATCGGCCCGAGTGGTTGCGGGAAGTCGACGCTACTTCGGGTGATCGTGGGGCTCGTGATCCCTGACCGCGGCGTGGCTCGGCTCGAGAGCCAGGAAATCACGCCAGAGACGGTGCACGCACTCCGGCGTCGAATGGGGTATGTCATTCAGGAAGGAGGTCTATTCCCCCACCTGACGGCCGCGGACAACGTCCTGCTCATGGCACGACAGCTTGGGTGGACAGCTGCGGAGAGTCGTCGCCGTCTAGACACCTTGGCAGAGCTCACACGGCTGTCGCCGCCGCTGCTCGAGAGATACCCGAGCGAGCTGTCGGGCGGGCAACGGCAACGCGTGAGCTTGATGCGCGCGCTCATGCTGGACCCGGACGTCCTGCTCATGGACGAACCGCTCGGGGCGCTAGACCCCATGATCCGCACAGACCTTCAGCAAGAGCTTCGCGGAATCTTTCGAGAGCTGGGCAAGACTGTAGTTCTCGTGACCCATGACCTGCATGAAGCAGGGTTCTTCGGCGACCGCGTCGTCTTGCTCAGGGATGGGGAGATCGCGCAGCAGGGACCTTTCGCCGCCCTTCTCGAGCATCCAGAGAGCGCGTTCGTGCGTGCGTTCGTCAATGCGCAACGAACCGAACTCGCAACGACGGCGGCGGGGCCATGACGGGTCGTGCTCTCCTACTGTCAGTCGCGTTCGCTTCGATGGCGACTGGCCAGGCGCACGTGAAAGGCCAGGCGCCCGACGTCTCGATCGGATCGAAGAAATTCACCGAATCGGTCGTCCTGGGAGAAGTGCTGCACCTGTTGGCTGTGTCCGCGGGCGCAAAGGTCGAGTCACACGCGGAACTAGGAGGAACACGGGTCCTATGGAACGCGCTCGAGCGAGGAGAGATCGACGCGTACCCCGAGTACACGGGGACGATCGCGACGGAGATCCTGGTCGATCAAGGTATCCAAGATCTCGCACAGTTGAGGCGCGCGGTGGCTGCCAAGGGAGTCTCGATGAGTGCTCCGCTTGGATTCAACAACACCTACGTCCTCGGCATGAAAGAATCCCGCGCCGAGGCCCTCGGGGTCAGACGAATCTCAGATTTACGGGCACATCCGGAGCTGCGCTTCGGCTTTTCCAACGAGTTCATGGAACGAACGGACGGCTGGCCGGGGCTACGCGCCACGTATGCCCTACCCCAACGCGACGTGCGCGGGATGGACCATGATCTAGCCTATCGCGGGTTGGAAGCCGATTCGATCGACGTCGTCGACCTGTACGCAACGGACGCGGAAATCGACTACTACGGCCTCCGCAGGCTCGAAGATGATCGAGCGTACTTTCCCAGGTACGACGCCGTAGTTCTCTACCGCGACGACTTGGCGACACGAGCACCCGCGGTCGTCGAAGCGTTCGCGCTCCTCGATGGACGTGTGTCGGCAGCCACGATGACGGCGATGAACGTCGAGGTCAAACTCGACCGACAACCGGAGTCGAAGGTTGCGTCGTCGTTTCTTCGCGAGACATTCGGGATCGCGACCACACCCGAGCCGGAAACGGCTTGGGCTCAATTCTGGAAGCACACTTGGGAGCACCTGTTCCTCGTGTTGGTTTCGCTCACCATGGCGATCCTGGCCGCGATTCCGCTCGGTGTTTTCGCCGCACGCCACGCGCGCATCGGTCAGTTCGTTCTGGGTGGCGTGGGAATCATTCAGACGATCCCCGCCCTGGCTCTCCTCGTCTTCATGATTCCGTTGCTCGGCATCGGCGCAGCACCCGCGATCGCAGCATTGTTCCTCTACAGCCTGCTTCCCATCGTCCGCAATACATATGCCGGCCTCCACGATATCCCACGCCCAATCGTGGAGTCGGCCATCGCCCTCGGCCTTTCGCCCCGTCAACGACTGCGCCTCGTGGAACTCCCGCTCGCTGCGCGATCGATCCTCGCTGGGGTCAAGACCTCTGCGGTGATCAACGTCGGCACCGCCACCCTCGGGGCGTTGATTGGCACTGGCGGCTACGGGCAACCCATTCTAACCGGGATTCGACTCGATGACGTGGGTCTGATCATGCAGGGCGCAGTGCCGGCAGCAGGCCTCGCACTCCTGTGCCAGGGCGCCTTCGAGCTGGCCGAGCGCAAGCTCGTCTCCCCGGGCCTCCGTCACCGCCCGGAACAAGGCGTACCTTAGAGGAAGCGGCGGCATTCTGTGAGATGCGCACGCTCTGCTCAAGCGCTTTGGAGCAGCTCGGCGACGACGGACTGAAACTCTTGAATCGAGCTGATATGCGATGCACGCGGCGTGCGCGACTTGAGCGGATGCCCGGGAGGGCAACCGATCCAGATCGGGACGCGCGGCGCGAGAGTTTCAACGAGTCGCTCGACCTGCACCATCTCTTCCTCGCTCATGCGCCGAATCACGGAAAGAACCAAGACATCAGCTTTGCTTTGCGCCACGCTCCAGATGATCTCTTCTGCGGGAAGCTCAGGGCCGAGGTACAAGACGTCGAATCCTGCCTCTTTGGCCGCAACTGACCCCGCGAGAATTCCGAACTCGTGCGGCTGACCTGCCGGCGTGGTGAACAACAGCTTCGGCGCATTCGGAGGGCTGTCGATCTTGTCGAGGCGCCCAAGCAGCAATCGACGCAGCTGCGCGCTCACCAAATGCTCTTGGGCAACGCCGAGAGATCCCTCGGTCCAGCGGTGACCTACTTGCCACATGATCGGAATCGCGACCTTGACGAGGACTTCGACGTTGCCGAGCTTTCGGGTCAACCCGTCGAGGATCGCCGAAGCCCCTCTCGCGTCCAGCTTTTCGATGTGGGTCAGATAGGTTTGCTGTTCCTCGCTCAGGGGGGGTGGAGCCTCCCTAGGTTCCGGTGGCGCGTGCTGGCGCTCGGCACCTGCCATCTCGGCAAGGCGCTCGGTCGGAAGCTTGGCGATCGAAATCAACCCTCGCCCACGGTCGCGAAGCGCCTTCAGGTGAAGGAGGCGCGATACGTCCTCTTCGCTGAACATGCGGGTGCCCCCGGGCGTGCGCGCGGGATGGACCGCCCCGTAGCGCCGTTCCCATGCACGGATCGTCTCTGGCTTCAGGCCAGTCCGGGCGACGACGAGTCTCAGCGGAAGCAGGGAGGTTTGGTCGGATTGGGCCATCGTGCGTCTCTCGAAAATCTAGACAGGGCCTGCGCAGCCAGGCCTCAACATAAAGCGAAATACTTGATATCCAAGGCTTAACTCTCAAGTGCACAGGTTTGCAACAGAAAGCGCCCGCGATCTGTACGTTCTGATCGCGGGTGTCTACGACGGCGACGACTCGATGAAGACCGTGATGGGCTCGGGGTCCGCACCGCAGCTCGGAGGACGTGTGTCGCCCCGCAGGGTTCTCGCAAGCTGAACCACGTGCTCTTCGCCTCGTGCCGCAAAGCGGACCGTCCAGGCATCGGTTCCGGCAGGCTCGGTGCCGCGCCACTCGAGCGCGCCAAGCGCGCGCTCCCCGAGCCGATCGCGCAGAAATACTTCTCCCGCCTGCGTTGGGCGATCGTATTCGCAGCGGCCGCGGAAGAACGCGGGGTCACCGATTTGGCCATTGCGGTGGGCATCGACCAGGGAGCCCGCATCGCCCGCGCGGAGCCTCCCGTACATCAACCCATCCGGAAGCCATAGCGCGCACGCCGCGAAACGGTGGCCACCCAAATGACTCGTCTGCCACGTCTCCACGTCTTCGCGGCACACGGCACGAAACACCGCGCCCCCGTGCTGGGCGCAGCACCGATCGCGGCGCCCATGCACACACACGAGACAGATTGGAGTCGTCATGGGCACCGACGCCGATCGAAGATCGTCGAGATCGAGGTCGATCATCGCTTCATGACTACTGAGATCGACCCGCGTGATCTCTCGGGCAGCCGCGGAGACCCACATGAACGTGGAGCCGCTCGATGCACGGCCAGGACGGCGTATCAACTGAAGCCGGCTATTGGGCGTGGCTTCGAGCCAGTCCTGCAACCTACGGCGAACGCCGGGGGACAGCGCTTCGGTCTCGATGGCCTTTGGCGCCCATGTGTCGTTCACTTCGAGGAGAAACCACGAGTCGACCGAGTCGACCGCAGTGCCCGCAAGCGGTTCATCGAGCTGAAGAGCGACAGCGGAGCACCTGGGTTCGTTCACCGCTGGTCCGGAGCGAGAGGGAGCGGCCAAGCCATCTCCTCGGCAGCCTGGTCGATGGTGCCCTGACGTCGGGCGGCGATCGCGGATCGCCACTGATCGGCGCGGCCCTGAATCTCCTCGAGAGTCTCCCCGACACGGGAGAGCCGGCGGGCAAGACGCGCTTGCACGGCGGCATCCGACTGCACGTCGAGTGCTCGTTGTACCGAACTGCGGACCAAACGCAGGCGTGCAATTGCGTCCGGGTAGTTTTCGCGTTTCGCGAAGTTCCGGGCCTGTGCGATCCAGACGTCCCAGCGTTCCTCGTCGGCCTGTCCACTCATCATGCGATTCAATTTAGGGAATTTCATCGGCGGGTCCAGCCGAGGCGCGCTCGCGATGGTACAGCCACCAGTCATCGAAGCGAGCGACCCTACGAATGCTTGGATCTACGGCGAACAACGCATCGGGCGCCCTCGAGCGCCTCACGACGAACCCGAGCTGCGGCCTCCGCGAGCCACAAAAAGGCCTTGGACCGTCCACTCGGTCGGCCGTCGGCATCTGGGCCCCGCGCATCCTGGTCAGCGTACCACGAAGGCGTGCTAGCCCTTCAGCGCTTCCGCACCGCCGATGATCTCCATCAGTTCCTTCGTGATGGCAGCCTGACGCGCACGGTTGTACTGAAGCGTGAGCCTATCGATCATGTCGCTCGCGTTGTTGGTCGCGGAATCCATCGCGGTCATGCGCGCGCCATGTTCGGACGCGACCGACTCGAGCAGGGCACGGTAGATCTGAACGGCCACGTGCATGGGAAGCAGTTGATCGAGGAGTGCGTGCTGATCGGGTTCGTAGATGAAGTCGCTGAGATCTTCGCCACCCGCCTCCAGTGGCTCAATGGGCAAGAACGGTTCGATGACGACTTCCTGGCTGATCGCGCTCTTGAACTCGTTGTAGACGAGATAGCAGGCGTCGAGGGCGTTCGAGGTGTAATCGTCGACGATGTAGCGACCGATTTCACCGGCTTTCTCGGTGGTGAGGTCTTCGAAGACCCCGAGGAAATCGTGGCGAATGTCGGCGTTCCGTCTCTTGAAGTAGTCGCGGCCCTTGCGGCCGATGATCCCGAAGGTGACGTTGCTACCCGCCGCTTCGAGTTCCTTCCAACGGTTGTAGGCCGCCTTGTTGATGTTCGAGTTGAAGGCACCAGCAAGCCCACGATCGCTCGTGAGGACGACGAGCATGACATTCTTGGGTTCGCGACGGGCGAGTAGCGGATGCACCTCTTCGTCCGGACCCACGCGGGCGGCGACGCCACTCAAGACTTCGAGGGTCTTGATCGCGTACGGACGCGCGCGCTCGATCCCCTCCTGCGCCTTTCGCAGACGGGCGCCCGCGACCAGCTTCATCGCGCGCGTGATCTTCTGCGTGCTCTTGACGCTTCCGATCCGCTTTCGGATGTCCTTGAGGTTGGCCATCGAGTGTCAGTCGCCTTGCTTGGGCTCGAAGATCCCGGCGAACGCCTGGAGTGCATCCTCGAGCTGCTTCTCGAGGTCGTCGTCGATCTTGCCCTTGGAAATGATGTCGGTGAGCACCGAGGTGCGCTCGGCCTTCAGCCAAGAGATCAGTTCGGCCTGGTATCGACCGATCGACTCGGCGGGCAGCTCATCGAGATACCCGTGCGTGCCCGCGAAAATCGAGATGACCTGCTCTTCGACGGGCCAAGGTACGTACTGCCCCTGCTTGAGCACCTCGACCAAGCGCTCGCCGCGTGCGAGCTGCTGCTGCGTGGCTTCGTCGAGATCCGACGCGAACTGTGCGAATGCGGCCATTTCGCGGAACTGCGCCAACTCCAAACGAAGTGTGCCTGCGACCTGTTTCATCGCTTTGATCTGCGCGTTGCCGCCGACACGGGAGACGGAAATGCCCACGTTGATGGCGGGGCGAACGCCCGAGTAGAACAGGTCCGATTCGAGGAAAATCTGACCGTCGGTGATCGAAATGACGTTGGTCGGAATGTACGCGGACACGTCGCCAGCCTGAGTTTCGATGATCGGAAGTGCCGTAAGTGACCCGCCCGAATCCGGTAGCTTCTTCGCGGTGTAGCCTGCGCCCTTTTCCTTGGCAGCGGCTTCGGCCTCGTGGCGTGACTCGGGACCGGTGAAGACCTGGTTGCCAAGACGACTCGGCTCCTGGTCGGACTTCACGACGACCCAGTCTTCGGCCATCTTGGCCGCGCGCTCGAGCAAACGGCTGTGCACGTAGAAGACGTCACCAGGATACGCTTCACGGCCCGGCGGACGCCGAAGCAGAAGTGATAGCTGACGGTAGGCGACCGCTTGCTTGGAAAGGTCGTCGTAGATGAGGAGCGCATGCTGCCCGTTATCGCGGAAGTACTCGCCCATCGTGACGCCCGTGTACGGCGAGATGAACTGGAGCGGTGCTGGCTCGGACGCGCCCGCAATGACGACGGTGGTGTATTCCATGGCGCCGAACGAGGCGAGCTTGTCGACGACCTGAGCGACCGTCGACTGCTTCTGGCCGATGGCGACGTACACGCAGAAGACGTCTTTGCCCTTCTGGTTGATGATCGTATCGATCGCGACGGCGGTCTTGCCCGTTTGCCTGTCACCGATGATCAGTTCTCGCTGGCCGCGGCCGATGGGAATCATCGAATCGATCGCCTTGAGACCCGTCTGCAGCGGCTCGCTAACCGGTTGACGAGCGACGATGCCGGGTGCCTTGATCTCGACACGCCGCATGAGCTTGCTCTCGATCGGTCCCTTGCCGTCGACTGGCTGTCCGAGTGCGTTGACTACGCGACCGACGAGCGCAGGACCGACAGGAACCTCGACGATGCGGCCCGTACGCTTGACGGTCGAGCCCTCCGAAATACCGACGTCGGAGCCGAAGATCGCGCAACCCACATTGTCTTCCTCGAGGTTGAGCACCATCCCATACACACCGCCAGGGAACTCGACGAGTTCACCGGCCATGACCCCCTCGAGGCCGTAGATGCGCGCAATGCCGTCACCCACCGTCAGGACGGTGCCGGTCTCGACCACGTCCACCGACTTTTCGTAGGACGCGATCTGCTGCTTGATGATGTTGGAAATCTCTTCGGCGCGAAGCTGCATGGGTGGCTCCTGATTGTGCGACTACGGCGTGTCGCCGTTCGCAAGCAACGTCTCCCTCAACTCGTTCAACCCGTTGCTGATGCTTCCATCGAACACGCGGTCCCCGATGCGCGTCACGACGCCACCGATGAGTGAGGGGTCTTCTTTCTTGACGAGCACGATCTGCTGACCGGTTGCTCGCTGAAGTGTCTCTTGGAGGCGCGTGTAGTACGCCTCCGGAAGGGGCTTCGCGCTGGTTACTTCGGCACGCACGCGGCCAGTCTCGGCTTCCGCAAGCGCCTCGAAGGCATCGAGCACGTCCGCGAGGAACGGAAGACGGCCGCGGTCCGCCAAAAGGAGCACGGTGTTGCGGACGAGTTGCGACGATCCGAGCTTGTCGAGGATCGCGGCCATGGCGGCGCGAAGGGCGGGCTTTGGTACCACCGGGTTCTTGATGACCCCGCGGAGATCGGCGCTCTCCCGCCAAGCGGCGGAGAGCGCGCCCACGTCACGCAGGACTTGGTCGGTTTGGTTCTGCTCGCGCGCCAGCTCAAGCAACGCTTTGGCGTATCGACGGCCGACGGCGCTCATGAACTTCGCTCCTGCACGACCTCGTCGAGGCGCGCGAGGTAGGCCTCCGCAAGCTCGTCTTGGTCCGCGTCGGTAGTGCGTTCCTCGAGAATAGCCTGGGCTGCACTGACGGCGGCAGATGCAGCCTCGGTCGTGAGCTCGATGCGCAACTGCTTCATCTGCTGGTCGATCCGGAAGGATACGTCCTTGCGAAGACGTGCGGCCTTTTCCTCGGCCTGGGAGACGATACGATCTCTCTCGACCTCGCCTGCCTTGATCATGTCGCTTCGAATCTGCGCCATCTCGTCGTCGAGTCTCGCGAGCCGGGCCGCGATCTCGGCCTGCCGGGCTTCCGCCTCGCTGCGAAGGCGCTGGGCCTCCGCGAGCTCTTTCTCGACGTCTGCGCGGCGGGCCGCCAGCGCGGGATTGCCCTTGGTCTTGATCACCCACCCGAGGATCAGCATCAGGACGCCGAAATTGAAGAACGCGCCGAGCATCTCCCAGTTGGCGAGGTCGGACAAGTGAAGCTGCCCCCCATGCGCGGGCGCGTGGTCTTCGGCCTCCTCCAGCAACTCTTCAGCGCGGGCTTCTTGCTGCTCGTAGTCGGCAAACGCAACCGCGGTCGTCGTCAACCAGGCGGCCAGAGCCGCGGTGCACGCAAGGCGCTTCATTGAACCTCCCGGCTCAGCATCTTGGATGCGATCGCGCGGGCCAATGCCGGGACGTTTGCCTGGACCTCCGTGCGGAGGCGGGTCGACTCCCGTTCGAGCTGGGCGTCGGCGTCGCTGAGCTGCTTCGTCGTCTCTTCGCGGACCTTGTCGAGCACGGCGCGTTCCAGGTCTTTGCCCTCGGCGCGAAGGCGATCGCGATCTTCCCCGGCTCGCAGGCGAAGGCGTCGCATTTCCTCGTCGAACTCGGCACTGCCAGCCAGCGCTTCATCTTGCAGGCGCTGGGCCTCGACCTTCGCACCTTGAATGGCTTCTTCTCGCGCCTCGAAGAGCGCGATCATCGGGCGAAACACCAACGGCTTCAGCAGCAGGAACGCCAGCACGAAGATCACAAACTGAACCAAGATCGTACCGTCGAGGTCGATGATGGAGCCCTCTGAGAGTAGGGCTGTGAAAAGCACGTTCATCGCAGCGGCATTCCGGACGGGCCAAGTGGCGTCCTACAGAGGCCAGGTGGGGCCGATTCAGACGCCAGACAAGCATCAATCGCTTGCGGCGCGCGTTCGTAGCACGGGGCCGAAACCAGTCAAGGAAGGCCGCCGGCGCATGCACCCGCGCGTCTAGGTTGCGCCCTGGGGGACTGCGGCAAGTCGCGTGCGGAGCGCCCGCAAGGTCTTTCCTGCGGCGCGTTCGTTCTCGCGACTAAAGATGGCGGACGGGAGCGGGATGTCCGGGTCCACGTAGATCTTGAAGTCGACCCGGGTTCGCGCCCCGCCGTCGATCGGCGTGAGCTGCCATTCAGCGCTGAAAGCATCCACGTTACCCTCGAGGAGGCTGGCTTCTACCACGCGATTGTCGGAGGACTGCGGTCGCTCCGCGATATTCAAC